>JBARPA010000131.1:0-8660 GCA_049642665.1 Candidatus Zixiibacteriota bacterium | reverse complement strand
CTCTGGGAGTGAATTGGCTCCCCATTTAGTTTGGTTTTGTTCTTTCTGCCCAGGTTAACCAGATAAAAACCTTCCCTCTGCTTGTTTATTTTAGCTTGTATTTTTGACAGGAAGAACCCTTTGGCTGGAATATCTGCGAATTTGGACTTCCCTACTGTAATTACTTCTTTTTCCAACAGGAACTTGTCCAATATCGTATGTTCCAATCCCTTGAGAAGCGAGCATCCTGCCTTGCTCACCAACTCCCTTTCCTCCCTATCCTTTTCCAAAAGCTCCTTTTGCTTTCTGGTTCGCAGAATCATGGTCCCATCCATATCGGTTAATTTCTGGCCTTTTTCCGGCTCCTTACGATAGATCAGGTTGAATTTCCCGATGGTGATCTGATCTTCCTCATTCAATATCTCCTCGGTTACCTTTCTACTATTCACAAACGTTCCGTTCAGGCTCTCGTTATCGATGATCACTGCTGAATCGGGACCAAACTCAATCTGAGCATGCTTTCTGGAGACTCCCAGATTGTCCAGCACAATATCGTTATCTGCAGTTCTACCAATGGTGATCATCTTCTTCTCGGTAACCACCTTTTCTATTAACTTATCCTCATATTTAACGATGATCTCGGGCATTGATTCCTCCTTTTTAGATAAAAATTGAAACCATATTTGTCAACCTCTTTTTGCCCCATAATGCCAAATAAATAAATGGCTTAGATTTAACCCATTTTATTATATTGTCGTCATCATAACCCGAAACTTAATTCGTGTATCAACCCATTTCCTAAATCCCTCCTCAATATCAGATAAATCTCTCACCATTTTAAAAGTCTACTTAACCATTCTGAGCTAATAGGGATTTTCATATGTTTATGAAAGCGAAATAGTCTATGATTCTTCAGAATCTCCGGGAACAAGTTTTTTACTTGACAAATCCCCTTTTTCCCTTTAATTGATCGAAAAAGGAGTGCCTATAGAGTTTATTTACGGTTTAGAAATAAGTTATAGAACTTTAGAAAAATGTGTTTCTTTATGGGCACTCAAAATTTAATTTTCTTGCCGGGCAAAAAACTGATCGGCATTTTTTGTTAACTAATGGAGGAAAAGATGTGGAAGAAGATTCTGGGCATCACTTTTTTATTTCTGTTTTTTTCTTCGCCCCTGAGTTATGCTCTTATGCCCTGCCAGTTCTCCGAGCCTATTTCAGGGCTTTCGGGCAACGCTATTGCTGAGTTAGTCTGGGATGGTAAATGGTTATGGGCGGGAACGGTGGATGGAGTCAGCAGAACCTCCGACGGGGGGTTGAATTGGTATACCTACAACACCAAAAACGGTTTGTCCCATAACGATGTGACAGCCATGGCCGCCACTGACACTGTTTTATGGGTGGCGCTTGCCTATAATAAACTTCACCAGGGAGAAACATATCCCTTCGGAGGAGGTTTCAACAAGACCACAAATTTAGGGGATACCTGGAGAAGAATCGAGCCCCCGCAGGCGACCAATGCCTATTACAAGCTGGCTTTTGATATCACCATAGTCGATTCGGTGGTTTGGGCAGCCTGTATCTATGGCGGGCTGATTCGCTTCTGGGACGATAAAACCTGGGAGAACATCTACGTCGACTCCTTCGCCCAACAAGACTTCGAGGAGGACAACACCGCCAATAACCGGAATAACATTTTCTTTGCTGTGATTGTCGATACCTTCTCTTCTGATACCCTGTTTTTATGGACCGGTAACTGTGCCGGCATTTATAAGTTTGTTTACACCGAAAGCGATAGCGCTGACACGGTGATTAATTATAACTCTGAAGAGGATACACTCTCCGGAGACTTCGTTTTCGCCCTGGCAGTTCAGAAATACCATGATAAAAAAGTAGTATGGGCGGGGACCAGGACCGACTGCGACGGAGGCGTTTTCGGCGCCTGTAAAAGTACAGACGATGGTCAAACCTGGGAGATTATTTCGGAACTTGAAGGATATGCTGTCAACAATTACGACTTCCAGGACTCGGTAGTCTGGGCAGCAACCAACTCCGGCCTAAAACGCTCCACAGATTGGGGTGAAAGTTGGGAGGTCTTCAATTTTATGGAGGATAAAGATCAGCCCGATCAGAAAGTATTCAGCACCGAGTTCTATAGCATAAAAGTTGTTGGAAACACCATCTGGGCTGGAAATGCTGACGGTCTGGTTAAAACCACAGATGACGGAGCAACCTGGAAAGTCTATCGCTCTTTTGTCCCCATCGGAGAAAAAGGTTCTGAGACCACCTACGCTTATCCCAATCCCTTTTCCCCCAAACTGTTCACCCAGGTTACCAGAATACACTACAAACCTGAAACAGATGGCTATGTCACAATAAAAATATATGACTTTGCCATGAATCTGGTTAAAGAGATCCAGACCGGCCAGAGAATGGGGGGAATAGAATACGATGAGATCTGGGATGGCAAAAACGATGAAGGCGATATGGTGGCCAACGGAACTTATTTTTTCAAGTTGGAAGCGAAGGAACAGACAGAATGGGGTAAGATAGTGGTAATTAAATAAAGGAGTTCTAAATGTTAAGGAAGTCATTTCTTTTCCTGGTTTTAACACTTTTCATATCCAGTGGCGTTCTATCTGCTGACGGGGGTAAGGCAGGTTATGCCGGGGCATTTCTGGAGTTGAGCTTTTTTGCCCGTTCAGCCGGGATGGGAGGAGCTTTTGTGGGCTTGGCGGATGATGCTTCTGCACTCCTATCTAATCCCGCCGGCTCTTTCCAAGTCAGAAAACCAACATTTTTAGCCACGTACCGCAACATGGATCTGGATAGAAGATTGAACTGGGTGGGCTACCTACAACCGATAAAGGACGAGGCATCGATAACCCTGAGCTGGATCAACGTGGGAGTGGGTGAACTTTACGAAAGGGATGATCGGGGAAATCTGGGAGAGGAGATCTCCGATTACCAGAATGCGATCACCTTCAATTTCTCCCGCCTTATGGCTGAAAAGCTCTATCTGGGTCTGAACATAAAATATATTCAGCACAATCTGGCTAACATTTCCGCCTATGGTGTGGGTTTTGATTTCGGAGCACTAATCCTTCCCGTTCCCAAACTCAGATTGGGATTCGCCGTCCAGAATGTGGGCATGCAATACTCCTGGGCCAGTGGGGAATACTGGAAAAAATTCAACGAGCTGGGAACATCCAGCAAGGATGAATTCCCAATGAATTTCAAGGTGGGTGCTTCCTGGTCAGAGCTCAAAAACAAACTCCTGGCCAGCTTTGAGGTGGAAAAGAATAATTATCAGGACGTGAATTTTAAAATAGGAGCCGAATACAAAATCTTAGAGCTTTTAGCCGGGAGAATAGGGTACAATGATGGCTCCTTTGCCATTGGAATCGGATTTAAACAGGACATAAAAAGGTTCATTTTCGGGCTGGATTATGCGTATGTAAGCAGTGAGGTGGGATTGGATCCAGACCATGTTGTGTCCATTCAGTGCAGTTTCTGATATGAAAAAGACCATTTTAATTCTTATTTTACTCGTTTTCCTTCCATTTAGTTTATCAGAGGCTCAGCTTCCTGGTGAAGCGGAAACAGCAGGCGCAAGTTTCCTTAAGTTAGGAATGGGAGCCCGCGCTGTGGGAATGGGTGAAGCTTTCACCGCCATCTCCGGGGACATATACTCTACCTACTGGAATCCAGCAGGACTCTCAAAGCTGGACGGTGTCTGGGCAACCTTTATGCACAACCGTTGGTTTCAGGATATCTCCACCGAATTTTTTGCCTCAGCCTTTAGCCTTTCCAAAAACACATTTGCCTTCAGCTTAACCATCAACTCCGTTTCGGACATGGAGAGAAGGGAAACTGCTACCACAGAGCCCTTGAGCTATTTCGATGCTCGCCAGGTAGCCCTGGGAGTTGCCTGGGCCAGAGAATTTGCCCCAAAAATTGACCTGGGATTAACTTTTAAATGGCTGTATGAGAAAATCGATATTCATACTGCATCCGGAATAGCATTCGATTTAGGGGGGATCTATTCCCTCAGGGATGACTTTAAGCTGGGACTGGCTGTTTTGAATCTAGGCCCCAAGATGAAGTTCGAGGAGCAAAAATATTCCCTGCCACTGTTTTATAAACTGGGAACAGTCTTTTCAAAAAAAGAAAGTCGTCTTGATGGCTATTACAGTATTGCACTTGATTTAGTCAAACCTACAGATGACCCGCTCAGAGTACATGCCGGGGCTGAGTATGATTTCCCTCAGAATTTCAGCCTGAGATTGGGGTATGAGTTTGGTTATGATGAGAAAGGCTTTACCTTTGGACTGGGATTTAAAATAAGAAAATACAGCATAGATTATGCCTTTGTCCCCTATTCATCAGATCTGGGGAATACCCACAGGATCTCTTTAAACGTAAAACTATAATCGTTGGAGCTAAAGCAAATGGCCAAGTACAAAATTGCCTGGCTGGAAGGTGATGGTATTGGCAAGGATGTGATGGATGCTGCCAGAATAGTCCTGGACAAAATCCAGTTGGATGCAGAATACATACCCGGAGACGTTGGTTGGAAGTTCTGGTGTACCGAAGGAAACCCATTGCCTGAGCGAACCGCTGATCTTTTGAAAAATACCGACTGCTGTCTTTTTGGAGCAATCACATCAAAGCCAAAAGAGGAAGCCGAGGCGGAGCTGGATCCCAGCCTGAAGGGAAAGGGCTATGTTTACTTTAGCCCCATTGTGAAGTTACGTCAGGAATTTAACCTCAGAACAAACTTAAGACCCTGCAAGGCATTTCCGGGAAACCCATTGAATTACCGGGATGATGTGGACATAGTGGTATTCCGGGAAAACACCGAGGATTTATATTCCGGGGTTGAGTTTCATCCGCTTCCTAAAGAAGTTATGGATGTCCTATTGAAAAATCATCCCCGTATGGCAAAATTCGAGAAAACCTCATTAGATGACATTGCAATAAGCTTGCGCATAGTCACCAGAAAAGCAGCCCAGAATATTATAAGAGACGCTTTTGAGTATGCAAAAAAATATAAGAGAAAATCAGTAACCATAGTAGAAAAGCCCAATGTGATAAGGGAAACATCAGGTTTGATGATCAGGGAGGCCAGAAAGATCGCCAAGGATTATCCGGGAATCGAGCTCTGGGAAACAAATATCGACGCCATGTGCATGTGGCTGGTAAAGAATCCCCAGGATTATGATGTTTTAGTGACCTCCAATATGTTCGGGGATATAGTATCAGATCTCTGTGCCCAGCTGGTGGGGGGATTAGGTTTTGCCTCATCCGGAAATATCGGGGACGATTATGCCGTTTTCGAGCCCACCCACGGCTCAGCCCCCAAATATGCGGGAAAATACAAGGTCAATCCCATGGCCATGCTATTAGCCACCAGATTAATGTTAAACTGGCTGGGCGAAACTGATAAAGCGCAAAGTTTAGAATCTGCAATAGCAGAGGTGATAAAAGAAGGCAAAGTAAAAACCTACGATCTGGGCGGCACCTCCTCCACCCTGGATGTAGCCCAAGAGGTGGCAAGGAGACTGGGGTAATTAATCAAAATTTGATAGTTCATGTTATAAACAGACGAATCTCCAACTATCTAAAATGTGAAAACGTAGTATTTACAGCTTTTGTTGTTCATAACTGATTCTTTAAATGAAAAGAAATTACAGATACATAGTCATTTGTTGTTTTGTAATAATCTCTTTTTTCATTCTACAGTCCGTTTGGGCGCAGGTGCCCAGGCGGGTGCCTGAGAAAAAAACCGACCTTCTCTGGTACAGATATGATCAGGGGCTAAAGAAGGCTGAAGAGGAAAAGAAGAACATAATGGTCAATTTTTACACCAAATGGTGCGGATTCTGTAAAAAAATGGATAGGTATACCTTTAATGACAATGAGATAAAAAGAATACTTGAGGAGGGTTTCGTTCCCATCAAGGTGGATGCAGGATCCAAAACCAAATTAACCCTGGGCAAGGATAAAATCACTGAAAAGGATCTGGCTTTAAAATACGGGATCACGTCCTATCCCATGACTCTTTTCTTGAAACCCACCGGGGAAAAGATTCCCTGGACCTATAATCCGGTAAGAGGTTATATCGGGGCTGAGATTTTCTCCGAGGTTTTAAACTATCTAAAAGATGATCTCTATAAGAAGGTATCCTTTAAAGATTATTTAACCAAGAAAGAACAGGATAAAAAAGAAAAAAAGTGAACCTTTCCTTTTTGAACCGCTTTCAATATTCTTTTTGACAGCGGTCTTTTTTTGTCTTATCTTTATTGAAGATGAATCTTAAGAAGACAACTTTAATATTGATCTTATTGATCATCTGCCTATCCCCTTCCCTGTTTGCTGCTATGTATGCGGGGGAGTTCATGACACTGGGAGTCGGTGGCAAAGCTCTGGGCATGGGCGGTGCTTTTGCAGCTATTGCTGATGATGCCTCGGCAGGATACTGGAATCCGGCCGGACTTTTCCAGCTCAAGAAAAAAGAGCTCCTGCTGATGCACTCGGAGACCTTTGGCTCACTTCTTAATCACGACTTCATCAGCTATGTTATTCCCCGTAAAAAGGAAACTTCAACCTCTGCTTTCGGCTTTAACCTGATGAGATTGGGTGGGGACGGAATTAAGATAACCGAACTTCCCAATCCCAATTTACCACCCAGCGAATCCAACAAACCCTATGTGGTGGATGAAAAAAGCCATTCCGACTATGTTTTCTCATTCTCCTACAGCAGAAAGATCAAACCTAACTTAGCCCTGGGAGGAAATGCCAAGTTAATATATCGGGACATAGCCGGTGAATCAGCTTATGGTCTGGGAATGGATTTGGGAATCCTGGCTTACCTTTCCTCCTCTTTTACCCTGGGGGCCAGCCTTCTGGATGCCAGCACCACCTTTTTAGCATATGATAACGGAACCAAAGAGAGCATCTACCCTACTTTAAAAACCGGGTCCAGGTTCTCCCAAAATTTTAAAAACTTTATTTTCACCATAGCCTTTGATTCGGATTTCAGGTTCGAGGGAAGGGATTATGCGGCTCAACTCAATTTCGAGGATTTCTCAGCTGACCTGCATTACGGGGTGGAGATAAACTATCTGCAAAAGGTGGCCTTGAGACTGGGATCAGACCAGGGTGATTTCACCTACGGATTTGGTTTGTATACGGAAAAATTGGGTGCGGATATCGCTTTTTTAGACCACGACGAGCTGGACACAAGCTACAGAATTTCACTTAAAATCAAACTCTAAACAGATGACCAAAAAAGTATATTTTGGGTTTGTTTTAATTTTTATAACCGCAATAATTATTCTCTCCTGTTCCACGTCTCGATTGGTCCGGGAGGAAAACGTTATCCTGGCAAAAGTGAATAACCAGGATATCCTCCTGAAGGATTTAAAAAACAAACTCGATGAACTCAACTATTATTCTACCTCCCCTGAGGAGGACCTGGAGAAAAAAGGGGAAGCCTTGGATGACCTGATTACCGACCAGTTAGTAAAACAGAAGGCCCGGACTCTGGATTTGTCAGATGACATGCTATTTCAACAAGAAAAAGACAAGCATATGAAGAAATTTCTTATGAATATGCTCTACAGAAATGAGATCAACCAGGAAATTGTGGTCACCGATCAGGAGATAGAAGAGTATTACAGGGAACACCCTTACGAATACTACCTGGTTCCGGACAAGGCCAGGGTGGGTAGAATCCTGATTAAAATAAAAGGTAAGGTTAACTCACCTGATTATCCCCGGAAGGAGCAAAAGGCGCTTGATCGGATCTCGATAATCAGGCAGAGGATAATCAATGGTGAGGATTTCTCAGAACTGGCCAGAGAGCTTTCAGAGGATAGCTGGTCTGCCAAGCGGAGCGGTAATCTGGGATATGTAATGAGAAGAAGTATCATCCCCCCGTTTGAGGACTTTGTATTCTTCGCCAATTTAAACGAGCTTTCCCAGCCTATAAGAAGTCCTGAGGGATGGAACCTTTTGATAGTCCGGGAGAGGATAGCTGGAGAAAAAAGCGAACTGGACGAGAGAGCGAGAACAAAAACCAGAGAGTATCTGGAAAAGGAAAAACAAAACCTCCGGGCTCTGGAATATGTGGAAAGGTTAAAGGAAAAAACCAGCTTTGTTTTCAACGAATATGCCTTGTCCTGTCCTGATTCACTTATCTCAAATAATCCCTGGGTTTTGATATTAAACCAGCAGGATAGCATCTGGTATAATTGGTACCGCTACGTGTGGGAAGCCTATAAAAAAGACATAAAGGATGATTCCCTCCTTCTGGAATACAAAAAGGATATTTTAATAAATTCCTCCCTGGTGATCAACCCGCTTATAAGACAGGAGGCCAGGGAAAAGGGGTATTTGAATCTTCCGGAGTACCGGGAGCAGGAAAAGCAGTTCACCCTCACCTGGGCAGAGGAAAAGATAAGGACGGAGTTGAAAAATGAGATAAGCGCATACCACCCCGACGAGGAGGAAATCTACGATTACTATTTGGCTCACCGGGAGAGCTATCCCCGGGACAGCTCCATTCACGTATATCATATTTTGCTTGAGGACTCCCTTTTGGCTGAAGAGATCAGGGAAAAAATTATAGGGGGAGCTGCTTTTGAGGAGATGGCTAAAAAATATCATGGCGGAAT
>JBARPA010000130.1:0-6422 GCA_049642665.1 Candidatus Zixiibacteriota bacterium | reverse complement strand
CCCACGATAATTCCCAGCATGGTCAGAAAACTGCGGAGTTTATTTGAAAAGATAGAGGATACAGCCATTGACAAGCTCTCTGCCAATTCAACCATGGAGAATCTTCTGCTCTTCTTGTCGCTAAGTGCTGGCACAGAACTCCGGCTAACGCCATCCATATCGGAGAGTCTTTGATCTTCCACAATCTCACCATCTTTCAAACGCATAATTCTTTGAGCATAAGAAGCTACCGAGTCGTCGTGCGTTACCAGAATAATGGTCATGCCCTTCTTGTTAAACTCAGAAAGGATTGACATTATCTCTTTCCCGGATTTAGAATCCAGATTCCCTGTGGGCTCATCCGCAAGAATTATGGAGGGTTGGTTTGCCAGTGCCCGGGCAATGGCAACACGTTGTTGTTGTCCACCGGACAATTCTCTTGGACGGTGATGAGCCCTATCTTCAAGGTTAACCGCCTGTAGCGCATTAATGGCGATATCTTTTCTTTTAGTATGGTTTCCCGCATATATAAGTGGAAGCTCCACATTGGACAGGGCGTTCAATCGAGGCAGTAGGTTGAAAGTTTGAAAAACAAAACCTATCTTTTCATTCCGTATCCGGGCAAGCCGGGATTCGGAAAATTCACTTACATTAATGCCATCGAATAGAAATTGACCACTGGTGGGAACGTCCAAGCATCCCAGGATATTCAGTAGGGTGGATTTGCCCGAACCCGAAGGTCCCATAATGGCGATAAATTCGCCGACTTCTATTTTAAGTGAGGCATTTTTCAAGGCTGGGACATTTACATCCCCCATCTTGTAGGTTTTGCTGACATTTTTAAGTTCAATCATCTCAGTCCCCTCATCATCCTCCTTAGGTCTTGGCCAGGCTCTCCTTGCCGTGAGTTGTTTTCTATCCCACCCAAGATTATTTTCTCACCTTCCTTCAATCCTTCAGTCACCTCAATCACCCTTCCATCAGTAATACCTGTTTCGATCTTCCGAGGTATTGGCTGATCTTCTAATACCATAACGAAGCTTCTGCCTTCTCTTTGCTTCACTGCGCCTTTTGGAATCACTATTACACTGTCTTTTCTTTCTGCAACGAATTCCACGTTGGCTGTCATTCCTGATGCCCAGTGTCGCGGAACTTTTAACGGATCCACCATCACATCGTAGATTACCACATCCGAAATCAGTCTGCCCTCACGGGAGATCTTGGTCACTTTTCCTCTCAACCGTTCATCCGGAAAAGCATCGAGCGTAATCCAGGTCTTCTGTCGCAATCTTATCTTACCTATATCCACCTCATCCACTTCCACACTGGCCACAAGCCGATCAGCGATGACAAAGAGGATGCTCTGGGTGGAGACGTTCTGTCCCGGCTCACAGGAGCGATTTATTACTTCGCCGGAAATCGAGTTAGTTAGAGGCACCGGTTTGTAAGCTTTCTCTGCGATTTCATAAGCCATCTCCGCCTCTTTTATGGCCTCCTGATCGTTTTCTTGTTGAGAGGATTCCAGAGCAGAACGTGCCGCATCCAGAAGAGCCATCCTATCCTCGCTTGAAATCCAGGCCAGGATATCACCTTTCTTGACTACATTTCCCTCATCCACCTCTACTCTATCTATCCTTCCGCTGACAGATGCGTTAACCTCCACTCTGGTATAGGGTTGTATAATCCCGGTGGAAAGAACCTTAACTTCTATATTTCCCTTCTCCACTCTGACTATCTCATAACTGGGTGAACTTGAATTATGGTTATTCCTTTTTCGCAGATAGAAAAATCCAGCCAGGATTATTATTAGAAATATGATTCCTATGAATAATTTTCTCATCAACTCCTCCTTCCCCATGCCTTTTCTAATCTGGCTATAGACACACGCAGATTATATAGAGCATTAACATATCTGTTTTCTGCGTTGGTAAGATCACTTTCCTTTTGTTGCAGGAAAAAGTAAGATGTCATTCCCTGCTCATACTGCAGCTTTGTTAGTTGGTACATCTCCCGAGTAGCCTGCAGAGTTTTATCATTCACCTCAATTACTTTTTCTGCCAGTTCCCAGTTGGCCCAAACCTGCTCAATCTCCTCCTCTATCTGCTGCTTTAGTTCCTGGATTTTTACGTCCTGATCCTTTAGGGACAGGGTCGCCTCATTGACTTTTGCCTTCCTGGAAAAACCATCAAAGATAGTAGGCAAGGAGAAGCTTATTCCTACACTCCAATCTCCTTGCTGGTCCAGGAATGTTTCGTCACTCCGCCATGTATATCCCAATGAAGAAGACAGGGAAATTTTTGGAAAATAGCTACTCTTAGCCTGAGTAACCTGAGCTTTCAACACCTCCGTGTTAATCCTCTGGGAGCGAATATCTGGTCTTTGAGTTTTCGCCTCTGCAATTAAACTATCAAGAGATGGAAACTTTATATCCTCATCTTCATACTTTATGGATACTTCTGCCCTTCTGGGCCTGCCAAGAAGCAGATTGAGTTCCATTTTGGCAAGGGTCAATTCCGCTTCCGCCTGCTTCTTATCATATTCTGCCTGCAATAGATTCGCTTCAGCTTCCATCACTGCGGGTGAACTCTCTCTGCCTGCATTATACTTCAATCTGATAAGCACCAGGTCTTCTTTCCTTCTTTTAAGGATGTCCTCTGCAAGTGCAATCCGTTCCTGCTTCTGCAAAATTCCAAAAAAAACCTCCTTTACTGCGAGAATCACTTCGTTCTCCCCAAGATGATAGTTCTCCTCCGCTATTTTCACTCTCGCTTTTGCAGCCTTTACACCGGCACGAATAGATCCTCCCTGATAGAGCGTGTATCCGACCCCAATGCTTGTCGAGTAGCTCCTTTCTTCGCCATATCTACTGGAAAGGTTCAGGCTCGGAATGGAAAGGTTCAGGCTCGGATAATACGATGAATAAGCAGCAGTCACACCCACCTCGGACTTTGCTATCGCTGTTTTTCGCTGAATCAGCTTGAGGTTATTCTCCTTTGCTAAAGAAAGGCAATCCTGGAGGGTCAATGGCTCCTGGGCTGAGGAACTGCCGGTTAAAAGGGCTATGCAGAAAACAAATAAAAAAATGTGTTTCAAATTCACTCTGTATTCTCGCTTTTTTAACTTCATATAACTCATTTCTTTAACATCTATTTTTTCTTATTAGACACAGATTCACCGAAAAGGTTTAATTACTTATACAAATAATTTAAAAAAAATAAATCCCTGTAGCCCGAGAGGAAATCACCTGGATATCTGTCATTTCTTATGCCCCAGGCAAACAAAGACTATATTTTAAATTTTGAACTTTCAACTTTGAACTTTAAATTTGCCTGCCCCTTATCTACCCACAGACCGCTTTGAAAACTCGCCTGAAGTTCCCCCCAAGAATCTTTTTTATGTCAGTTAAGCTATAGCTCCTCGCTGCTAATTCCTTTGTAACATTAGGCATTTTGGAGCAGTCCTCCAATCCCAGAGGGGGCATGGACATCCCATCATAATCCGAGCCTATACCCACATAATCCGGCCCCGCCAGGTTCACCATATGGTCGATATGGTCCACCACCGTTTTAACCGAGGGTCTTAATGCTTCTAATGCTTTTTCTGCATTATCCATAAGGGGCTTATATTTCTGCATCTGCTTTTGCTTTTCTTCCTCGGGGATTTCGGATAAGAAAAGCTCCGGCAACTTCTTAGCCTTATCCTTGGGTATTTTCTTCCAGTTTTCAGAATAGGCCTTACGGAATTCGGAAGAGAGAAATTGACTGACAAAGGTGACCCCAACCATACCGCCCTTTTCAGCTAATGCTTTGATCTGATCATCTGTAAGATTACGAAGGTGATCACACAGGGATCGAGAATTAGAATGGGAGGCTATAACCGGATGTTTTGAGATTTTCAGCACCTCATCAAATGTGGCATCAGAGCTGTGGGAGAGGTCAATAATAATGCCTAGCCGGTTCATTTCAAAGATAATCTCCCGTCCCAGATCGCTGAGTCCTCCAATAGGCAAATCTTTCTCTTTCCAGTTGGCACACCAGCCGGTTGGCTGGTTATGAGTTATGGTAAAAAGCCTGATCCCTTTTTTGTAGAAGCGTTCCAGGTTTTGGGGATCTTTATCCAAAGCCACACCACCCTCAATTGCAAGTAAAGCAGCAATTCTATTGCTTGCTTTTATTTGTCCTGCTTCCGTTGAGTTTAAACAGACCTCTATCTTGTCGGAGTGCTTGGATATTTCAGATTTGAGCAAATCAATGGATGCACTCACACGATCAAAATAATGTTCCCCTTTTTTAAGGGGCCGGGGACAACACGCAAAAACCTGAAGACCAACCCCTCCCTCTACCAGTCGGGGGATATCCACGTGATATTCATTATGACGTTCGGAAAAATCGTAGCCTCGTTTCATCTGGATCAGGGTATCGCAATGCAGGTCAGCCACCAAAGCTTCTTTATGTATTCTGTTGTAATCAAGAGCCATCTGTTTTCCCGCTAAACTTACTTTTTGATACGAGCAGGGCTATCTTTTGTTTAGATGTTTCGGAAAGTAGTTCGCAGCCGAAGCGGGTAGGACAAGGTCTTCTATGTAGAGGAAACCTTTAGGTTTCCATTATAAATGGAAGGCTGAAGCCTTCCGCTACATCATGAACAATCTGTTGATGCTTCGGTAATATGAATTGCCGAAGCTAAGGTGTACTGTAGGCACGAATTCTATTCGTGCTTTCACGGATGAAAGCCATGCCTATAAGCTTTCGCTGGACACAATTTGGACACAGATGTCTCAAAATCGGAGGATTTTTTTGACTTCTGGAAGGAAATTGCGTAATATAAGGCTGAGAATAACGAAAGAGGCTCTACTTACATAAATAACTCTGTTGGTTCAATATATGTCTTATTTATAAGATAATCCGGAGTTTGAGGTTTTATCGTGCACAAGATAATCCATTGTTGAGCAGTGTAAATCGCTGCAGAATAAGCAAAATGGAGGTGTTATTCGATGCCAGTACGCATTACAGTTAAACGTGGAAAATGCCAGGGCGATATCCACGAGATTGGGCAAGTATTCACAGTCAACGAGACAACCCCTGAAGGGATATGTACAGGTGCCTGGGATGCTATAGCTCCTTATGTAATGACTTTGCTGTGTGGCGGGAACTTCTCCTGGGAAGAAGAGAAAGGAGTTGCAACGATTCATTGTCCTGATCCAAAAGGAATATTGCTTGAACTCAGACGTATCGAAAAATAGTTACCTTTTGTAGTTTCCCCAAATCATTGGGTATCGATTTATAATCGACGAATCGAGGAATTATACAGTAGTTCGTAGCTGAGGTACCCTACCTACGCACCTTTTCATGATTTGAGAAATTCTGAAGAGTGGGTAGAACAAGGTCTCCTGTTCTTGTCTCCAACATTCTTCTGCGTAGCGGAAACCTTCAGGTTTCCAGTAATTTTAAAATGTAGAGGAAAACTTTAGTTTTCCAGGGGACGGGAGGGGAAAAGAGGAAACCTTTAGGTTCCCATTATAAATGGAATTTCTTATTCTTTACCTAAAACCTTGCGGATTTCTTTCAGTTCCGGCTCGCTTTCAAATTGCCGCAGACACAGGCTGTAATCTTCCTCAGGTATCTCTCCCAGGCGTTTTACGAATTTCTCGCGGCTGCAGATGAATTCCTTCAAGTTTTCGCAGGGGTATTCATCACAGTAGGCACAGTTTTCCACACCCTTTTGGATGACACAGGGTCTTATTGGACAGTTTTTATCAGCCAGTTTTCCCTCATTCATACACCCGTCGCAGCGTACGTTCTCGGCTGTGTACATATCATGACCCAGATATTTCTTCCACCCATCAACCAGCTTCTGTCTGATTTCAGGGTCATCCGATCGAGCCGCGCACAGATCGCATCGGTAACCGCAACGACCTAACATCTTCTTCATAGTTTGCTTCTCCAATCTGTTGACATCTTGTCACCCCATCATACGACAAATTGCTCTCATAGTTTCAGAAATACCAAGTCTATAAGCCCGCGGAGTTTCGTAGCTGGGTCTATCACGCCTCTCGAGGGATCTGCCTATGTCATGATCAGTCCCGGCAAGAGTTAGGCTGGGCAAGGGTGCCCAGCCTACGAAATAAAGTTAATATGTTTTCACTATCTACTATGAACTATTAACCATCTACTAATCCATCCCTACGGCTCCATCATAAAAGGATACTTGAAGTCCTTGGGCGGCACAAGATTCTCCTTTATGGAACGGGGTGATGTCCAGCGGATCATGTTGTGGATACCGCCGGCTTTGTCATTGGTGCCCGATGCTCTTCCACCGCCAAATGGCTGCTGTGCCACTACCGCTCCGGTGGGCTTGTCGTTGATATAGAAGTTTCCTGCTGCCTGTCGTAAGACCCTTTCTGCCAGCTCTACGGCATTCCGATCTGTGGCGAAAATCGCACC
>JBARPA010000129.1:0-9976 GCA_049642665.1 Candidatus Zixiibacteriota bacterium | reverse complement strand
GTGTATATTCATTAAATATACAAAAATGTGACTCCCATGAAAATAGTTTTAGGTTAAAGAACCTCTATCCTATAACATTATTTTTTCTTGTCAAATCAATATTTTAGCTATACATTCTTATGGACATTTAAAGGTAAGGATAACGTGATTCTGAGATATCTGAAAATGTGTATTTCTAAATATTGGGAAGTAATAAATCACTATTTTTGATCGGAGGGACTGTGAATAAAGAGGATTTAGCTTTCCATTATGTCTGTACCCGGGAAGAGGCCAGGCAACTGGTGGGACAATATGAGCGATTCTGGGTATTAAATTGCGGATGCCGGGAGGCGCGAAAGGAAGGCTGCAGCCGTTCACGCATAGATCTGTGCCTTATGTTCAGAAGTGATATCACCGGAAGCGACGGATCCGGGAAAAAGGAAATCTCCAGAGCCGAGTTGGAGGAGATATTTCAGGAAGCAAGAGATAAACATCTGGTGACCAGACCCTTTCGGAACGATAAAGATAGGAGTCAAACTGAGGGCATTTGCTTTTGCTGCGATGATTGCTGTGCTTACTTCTTAGATCCAACTGAGAAATGTGACAAGGGGGAACTTATCGAAAAGACCGAACAGGATAACTGCACCAATTGCGGGGAGTGTGTTGAGGTTTGTTACTTCAAAGCCAGAAAGATGGAAGAGGACAAACTGCAAGTAGACCAGAAGGAATGTTACGGCTGTGGACTTTGCGTTGACGTTTGTTCGGAAGGTTGTATTAGTATGGTTGAAAGAATTAAGTGATAACTTATAATGTTATTAAGGAACAAGCTCTTCAAAACGTATCTTTTTCAACCCTATTATCTCATTTGAGAACATACTATGTTTGAGTTTATCATAAGTTCTTTAGCTGCCATCTTTGTGGTCATGGATCCTTTGGGAGCTATACCGATATTTCTGGTGACCACTGAGGGTGATCCCCCGGAAAAGCGTAACAAAATTATCAAAAGAGCCTGCTGGGCGGCTTTTATTATTTTAGTTGCCTTTGCCCTTCTGGGAGCAGTGATATTCAGAATTTTTGGGATAACCTTTGCTGCCTTTAGGATTGCCGGAGGGATTCTGCTTCTCAAGGTATCCCTGGATATGCTTTATGCCAGAAGGCCAGGAAGCCACATCACCATAGGTGAGGAGAAAGCCGCAGCGGAAAAAGAGGACGTAGCCATTGTCCCTTTAGCCATGCCTATGCTCAGCGGACCTGCCACTATTGCCACGGTTCTGGTTCTTATGGAGAAATCCAACTCCACGCTCCAGTCAGCTGTTGTGATTATCTCTATCTTTCTGGTTTGCCTGCTCACCTACATTATTTTAAGGAGTTCAAATCTGCTTTTCAGAAAATTAGGGCAGACCGGGGTGAATATTATTGTCCGGATAATGGGGTTGATCCTTCTGGCTTTAGCCATACAGTTTGTATTCGACGGCATAAAGCAGATGCTTTTCAAATGAAGATCAATAGATTATATAAATTTGTAAAAACCATCGATGCAATCCATCAATGAACTCTGGATTGAGTTATTAACATCTCACGAAAGATTCTAATATTGATTTCAACCTTCTAAACTAACAATCCCCAAGATGAATAATAGTGATAAGCGTTTAAAGATAAAAAAAGAATTAATAAACAGAGGAGCCTCCCTGGTCGGTTTTGCTGACTTAAACCAGTTGCCAGCTGACATACGCGATTCTCAGAGATTTGCCCTTTCAATTGCCGTAGCATTGGACCCGGACATAATAGCAGGTATCCGTGAAGGTCCAACCCAAAAGTATCATCTGGAGTATAAAAGAGCTAATGCACTCCTGTCGGATTTAGCAGATGATGCGGCAGGTATGATAAGGGACTGGGGACACAGAGCAATTCCCAAAGCCCCTACTAATGTGGGAATTGATCCAAAGACCCACAGCACGATTCTTCCGCACAAAACAGTTGCCACCCGAGCCGGTCTGGGATGGATAGGGAAATGTGCACTGCTTATTACCAGGGAATATGGTGCCGCCATTAGGTTGACCACGGTTCTTACGGATGCAGAATTGGAAACAGAGACTCCGATGGATCAATCGCTTTGCGGTGATTGTGAGGCTTGCGTGGAACTCTGCCCCGGAGGTGCTCCTTCGGGGGAAAACTGGAGTGTAAACCTTCATCGAGATTCCTTCTTTGACGCCTTTGCCTGTGCCAGAGCTGCCAGAGAATGTTCAAAAAGTAGGATGGGTATCAATGATACCATTTGTGGAATCTGTATTTCAGTTTGTCCCTGGACCACTAAATATATCAAAAGGGAGAGCCAAACATAATTGAGAATAAGAATACCTGTCTTAACATCTTTACAACTTTAATCGTCTTTTAAAAATATTGACTCATTTCATTTTAGAGTTATCTTTAATCGGATTCAGAACCTGAAAGAGCTATGAGAAGAAATATTAAGCTTTTCAGCATTTTGGGGATAGAGATCTATATTCACTATTCCTGGTTCATAATTTTAGCCCTGGTCACCTACAGTCTGGCCTTCTCATATTTCCCCCAGCAGCTTCCCGGTCAGACCCAACCCACCTATTGGCTAATGGGAGGGATATCAGCCCTGCTTCTATTTGTCTCTGTATTATTGCACGAGCTGGCACATTCGGTGGTGGCCAAAAAGGGCAAGCTGAAAGTGGATAAGATAGTTCTTTTCCTGTTCGGTGGTGTTTCCCAGATAGCGGAGGAACCTAAATCTGCCAAAGAGGAATTCAAAATGGCTTTTGCCGGACCACTGGTGAGTTTCATCCTGGCGGGGATTTTCGGAGTGATCTGGTTGTTTATCATGTTCCCTTTAAAGAGCCAGGTCTTAAGCTCCATATTCGGTTATCTGGCTTTGATCAATTTTGTTTTAGGTGTTTTTAACCTCTTGCCGGGATTCCCTCTGGATGGGGGCAGAATCCTGAGAGCTTACTGGTGGTATAAAACCAGAGATCTTCACCGGGCAACTCTTCTGGCAACGAATGTGGGCAAAGGGTTATCCATATTAATGATTCTTCTGGGTGCCTTCCAGATCTTTACTGGTTATCTGATCGGTGGTGTGTGGATGGTTTTTATCGGATTTTTCCTGCGTCAGGCTGCTGAGGCCGGGTATCAAAGGGTAGTGATTCAGGATCTGCTTTCCGGGGTCAAGGTAAAAGAGCTGATGAGTCAGAATCCTATCTGTGTTTCCCCGGAAATGAGCGTCTCTCAGGTGGTGGAGGAATACTTTATGAGGTATCGCTTAACCAGCTTTCCTGTCTGTCAATCGGATCGGGTTCTGGGAATCATCACCTTACAATCGGTTAAAGAAATCCCCAGAGAGAATTGGAGCGATAAGACTATCAGAGACAGTGTCACGCCAGTTTCTCAGGAGTACATACTTCATCCCGAAGATGAAGCGGTAGAGGCTTTAAGAAAAATTATCACCAGCGATCTGGGAAGATTACCCGTGGTGGCAAATGGCCGGATTATTGGTATTCTGAGCAGAAAAGATGTGATGAACCTGTTGGTAATCAAAATGGATCTAGCATCCCCAAAGTAATCAATACTTATTGAGAAATGCCTTATCCTGATGCTTTTATTTACAAAAGCCCTGCCTTCTTAAAGATTCAAAAGCAGTCCAATCTTTATGAATAAGGTACTTTTTGAAAATAGAGTGGATGCTGGTAAAAAGCTGGCCCAAGCCTTGGAAGGTATGGAGCAGGAGCTTAAAAGGCCTATTGTATTGGGTATTCCCAGGGGCGGAGTTCCTGTGGGGTATGTCCTGGCCAAAACTTTAGGTTGTGAACTGGACACTATTGTCCTGAGAAAGATTCCCATCCCCTCAGATCCGGAAGCGGGATACGGGGCGGTAACAGTAGACCGAACGGTTATCCTTAACCAGGAGATGCTGCCTTATCTTCACCTTTCAAAGGAAGAGATGGAGCAGGGTATAGAGGAGATTTATCAAGAGGTTAAAAGAAGAAATCAAATATACCGAAAAGGAATGCCTTTCCCTGAGCTTAAAGGGAGATCGGTTATTCTGACAGATGATGGTTCGGCCACAGGTTATACCATGCTTACGGCGGTCAAGTTCTGTCAAAAGGAAAAACCAAAAGAGATCATTGTGGCCGTGCCAATAGCTTCGGATAGTGCAGCTGAGTTAATTAGACCCCAAGCCGATCAATTTATTGTTTTATCTATCAGCGGATCTTTTTATTTTGCAGTAGCCTCATTCTACCGGAGATTTGAGGATATGTTCGATGAAGAAGTAGTGGAGATTTTGGAAATGAGTAGAAAAAAGAATTAACAAGGAGGTAAAAGGTGAAAATCTTAGTGGTTTATTATAGCATGTATGGGAATGTCTTTAAATTGGCTCAGGCTGTAGCTGAGGGTGCTAAAGAGGTAGAGCGAGCAGAGGTCAGCCTAAAAACGGTACCTGAGCTGGTTCCACAGGAGTTAATTGACAAATCCCCTGCTGCTAAAAAAGCCAAGGAGGAGCAGAAAGAGATTCCTAGTGCCACAATGGATGATCTGGCCGAAGCTGATGGTGTAATCTTTGGTTCCCCTACCAGATTCGGCAATATGTGTGCTCAGCTAAGACAGTATCTGGATCAGACTGGTGGTCAGTGGCAAAAAGGTGCTCTGATAGGGAAGCCTGCCGGCTTTTTCTGCAGCACAGGGACCTTGCACGGGGGACAGGAAACTACCCTGGTCTCCATGATGCTGACTGCAATCCATCATGGAATGCTCATTGTGGGACTTCCTCCTTCCGAAGGAAAGCTTTTTATGACCAAAGGCGGCGGCTCGTTCTATGGAGCCAGCTCGGTTTCAGGCGGGAAGGCAGATCAGCCACCCACCCAGGATGATCTGGATCTGGCAAAGGCTTTAGGGAAAAGAGTTGCAGAAATTGCGAAGAAGTTAAGGTCTTGAAATGACAATCGTAATAGATGGAAGCCATGGAGAGGGTGGTGGTCAGATCCTGCGAACCACCCTTTCTTTGGCGGCTGTGCTAAAGAGGGAAGTAGAGATTCATAATATCAGAAAGGGAAGAAAAGTGCCTGGGCTCCAACCCCAGCATCTGACCTGCGTGAATGCCTGTAAGGAGATAACAGATGCTGAGGTTGAAGGAAACAATCTCCAGTCTATTCTCTTGAGATTTTCCCCTAAAAACATAAAAGGAGGAGACTTTCTTTTCGATGTAGCCAGGATAAAGGGGAGCGCAGGCTCGGTTTCTCTGGTTCTGCAAAGCATTCTTCTCCCCCTTCTTTTAGCTGAAAAGTCAACAGAAGTTGAAATTAAGGGTGGAACCCACGTTTCCTGGAGCCCTGCTTTTACTTATCTTCAGCAGGTCTTTTTACCAACCATTAAAAAAATTGGGTGTAAGGTTGAAGGAGAAATAAAGAAATGGGGATGGTATCCTAAGGGTGGAGGAAAGGTCTCTTTTTCGATTAATACTGTGGAAAAACTTCTGCCTTTAAATCTGTTAGAAAGGGGAAAGTTACTTAAACTCTCCGGAGTTTCAGCTGTATCCAATCTCCCCATTCACATTGCTAAAAGGCAAAGGGATCAGGCTTATAAGGTTTTAAGAGAAAAAAAGTTCTCACCGGAGATAGAATTGGTGGAGGCGCCTTCTATTGGCAAGGGAACTTTTTTCTTCATTTTAGCTGAGTTTGAGCACAGCTTAGCGGGTTTCAGTTCCCTGGGAGCGATCGGGAAAAGGGCGGAAACCGTGGCAGATGAGGCCTGTCAGGAATTTCTGGAATTTATGCAAATAGATGCTGCCCTTGAAAAGTATCTGGCTGATCAACTTATCCCCTACCTGTCACTTACAGGCGAAAAATCATCTTTTACAGTTTCATCTGTTTCCCAGCATCTTTTGACCAATATCTGGGTGGTGAAAAACTTCCTTCCCGTAAGAATCGAAGTTGAGGGAAAAGAAGGGGAAAAAGGTAAAATCTTTATTGATTCGTCTGAAATTAAGAATAAAATAAGAATTAAAAAAATTCCTTGATTTCAGTTTTATAATTACTATTATTCAAAATGTGATTTTTATAACTATGAACTATGAACTATCAGCCATAAACCATCATGGGGCAGTAGCTCAGCTGGGAGAGCATCTCGTTCGCAACGAGAAGGTCGGCGGTTCGAATCCGCTCTGCTCCAGAAATTCGCTTTGGCGAATTTATAGTTCACTGAAAACGGTAAACGGAAAACAGACTGATGTTTGCTTTTGAGGATTTAAGGGTTTATAATGATGCTTTGGGTTTCACTAAGGAGATTTACAAATTGACAAAACCCTTCCCCAAGGAGGAGATATTTGGTATTACCTCCCAATTAAGGAGGGCAGCCTCTTCAGTAGCTCTGAACATAGCGGAAGGAAGTGGATTGAGCAAAAAGGAGTTTAAGAATTTCCTGAGAAGAGCAAGAGGTTCAATATATGAATGTATTCCAATATTAGCTATAGTTTTAGATAACCATCATATTTCCCAAAATGGCTATCAAAGAACTTATAATAGTTGTAATGCTTTAGCTAAATCCATTAGCGCCTTGATTAAGTCAATAAAATGATTTACAGTTTTCTGTTAACCATTAACTGTTTACAAAAAATGCTTCGCATTTTTTCCTCTCGTGCTAGACGGGGAGCTAGCGGTGCCCTGTAGCCCGGAATCCGCTATACCGGGGTTGAATCCCCACTTGAGGTTTTCTGTTTTTTGAAAGGAGTTTTGAGCAAGTGATGATGAAGGTCAGGTTCTGCGCAACACAAGGTCGCCCAACCCCGTCAGGACCGGAAGGTAGCAGCGGTAAGCGATTCTTGGGTGTGCCGCGGATTCGCCTGGTTGGAGTTAACTACTCAAAGCCCTTCAAAAAAAGAAAATCAAGGGTGGGTGCACGGGAGATATCAGTATACGGAAAACAGCTTACAGAAAACAGTCAAAAACAAGAAAGGCATTAGACGATGTCTTATCTGGTAATGGCGAGAAAATACAGGCCCTCCACCTTCGATGAGATGGTAGGGCAGGATCATATCACCCAGACCCTGGTCAATGCCATCGGTTCCCAGAGATTGGCTCACTGCCTTCTTTTTGCCGGGCCCCGGGGTACAGGGAAAACGACCACCGCCAGAATCCTGGCTAAAGTCCTTAATTGTGAGAAGGTTAAGTCCGCTGTTCCCTGTAATAAATGCGATTCCTGCAAAGAGATCGATCTGGGAAGATCCATTGACGTCTTTGAGATGGATGCTGCCTCCAAAAGTAGAGTAGATGACGTCAGGGAACTGATAATCGAGGGAGTCAAGTATTCTACGGTAAGGGGAAGATATAAAGTTTATATCATCGATGAGGTTCAGATGTTTTCACCATCCGCCTTTGATGCTTTACTCAAAACCATCGAGGAACCCCCAAAAAGTGTGATCTTCGTTTTTGCCACCACCGAACCACACAAAGTCCCAGCCACCATACTTTCCCGCTGCCAGAGATTTGACTTCAGAAGGATAGCTTTTGATGATCTGGTCAAATATATAAAGAACATCGCTAAAAAAGAGAAGATTAAAATATCCGATGATGCAGTTTATATTTTAGCCCGAAAGGCTGATGGCTCTGCCAGGGACTGCCTTTCCCTTCTGGACCAGGTGATCGCCTATGGGGGAAATGAGGTTAACAAGGAACTGGTGGAAAAAACATTAGGACTGGTGGATCAGGAAACCCTGTTTGAGCTCTCAGATATAATTCAAAGTAAAGACACAAAAAAGGGAATTGTATTGCTTAATACTCTGGTGGACTCGGGAACCGATATTCCGGAGTTTGTTTCCAGCTTTTTGGATCACCTGAGAAATATCCTGGTGGCCAAGGCGGGCGGTGACTCGGAGAAGCTTTTCGATCTTTCCAAAGATTATATAAAAAAATATCAGGAAGAGGCAGAGAAGTTTACTGATACGGACATTCTGAGAATGATTAATATCGTGGGCGAGCTTTCCAATTCCCTGAGAAAGACGTCTGAACCCAAAGTTCATCTGGAAGTGGCATTGATGAAACTGATAAAGATGGAATCCAGCGTAAGCCTGGAGGATGTAATCCGAAAACTGGATAATCTTAAAGGTAAGGGCAATCCAAAAGGGAATCCATCAAAAGAAGAATATAAACCTGAAAGCCCCAAAGAACAGAAAAAAGAAAACAAACCTGAAATTACTGCCACTCCCAAAGCTGAAAAGCTGGACCTTGATCTTCAAAAGGTAAAACAGGGATGGGAAAAGGTTTTAACTGAGGTCAAGAGGAAGAAGCTTTCCCTGTGGACCTGTCTGGTGGAAGGGGAGCCGGTGGAATTTGACGGCAGATTTATCGGGATTGAGTTTCACAACGGAAGGAAATTTCACAAATACCAGGTGGAAAGAAAAGAGAACAAAAAGCTGATTGAGGAAATGCTTAATGAAATCTATAATTTCCCCTTAAGGCTCAGATTCAGTCTGGATGAGAAAAAAAATACTCCGTTCAAGCAAGGTAAAACCGGTCAGGATGCTAAAAAGAAAATCGATATCGAGAAGATAAAACAAAGCGATCCGGTAATTAAAAACATTCTGGATAATTTCCAGGGTGATATAGTGGATGGAAAAGAATTTTAAAGGAGGAAAAAATGCCAAAAGGCATAGGTAACATTATGAAGGAAATGCAGAAGATGCAGGCTAAAATGGAGGAAATACAGAAGGAGCTGGAAAACAAAAGGGTGGAGGGAACAGCAGGGGGTGGAATGGTTAAAGTGGTTGCTAACGGAAAACAGGAAATACTGGAGATAAAGATAGATCCGGAGGTAGTTAATCCAGAGGATGTGGAGATGCTGGAGGACTTAATAGTCGCCGCAGTAAATCAGGCTAAGGAAAAAGCCCAGCAGCTTCAGATGGAGGATATGTCCAAACTCACCGGCGGACTCAAAATTCCGGGACTTCCGTTTTAGAATTTGAATTGCACGAATGAATTCGTGCCTACAAAATCTCTTTGTATGGCTTCTATAACTGATTCAATTGATAAATTAATCGAGGAGTTCTCCAAATTACCCGGCATCGGGCAGAAAAGCGCCCAGAGGCTGGCTTTCTATGTGCTTAAAATAAAAAAGGATGAGGCTAAAAAGCTGGCTCAGACTATTCTTGCGGTCAAGGAAAAGGTTACCTATTGCTCGGTATGCTTTAACCTGACAGAGGATGACCCCTGCAAAATCTGCAAGGATAGAAAAAGGGACAGTTCAGTTATCTGTGTGGTGGAGGAGGCTAATGACGTGGTGGCTGTGGAAAAAACCGGCCAGTTCAAGGGTCTTTATCACGTTTTAGGCGGTGTGCTTTCGCCTTTGAATGGAATCGGTCCTGATGAGCTCAGGGTAAAAGAGCTTATGCTAAGATTGAAAAAAAATATCAAAGAGGTAATTTTAGCCACCAATCCATCCACCGAGGGAGAGGCTACTGCGGTCTACCTTTCGAAGCTGATCAAGCCTATGGGAATAAAGGTGACCAGAATCGCCCGGGGGCTTCCTGCTGGCGGTGATTTAGAATATGCGGATATGGCAACCCTGAGCAAAGCGCTGGAGGGCAGGGTAGAATTTTAAACACTTCAAAACAAAGTACCAAAATTAATTTTTGAATAATCCTTTTCCTGAGCACTCTCCACAAGTGGAGAGGGAAAGGGTGAGGACTTATTGAGCTTCCTTTTTTCTTGCCTCTACAGCCGTTTTTATATATTATACAAATCGACATTGTCGTATATTAAGGTGAAATAGTTGCATAGAATAAATCGCAAATCTTTAGGGTAAATAAAAGATGGCTAATATACTGACCAAAATCTTCGGCTCCAAACACGACCGGGATACCAAAAGGATAGAGCCCCTTGTGGATGATATCAACCAGATCTATGAGGAGTATCACAAGCTTTCCGATGATGAGCTTCGGGCAAAAACTGACGAGTTCAAGCAGAGGATCAAGGAGAGGCTGGAA
>JBARPA010000128.1:0-10117 GCA_049642665.1 Candidatus Zixiibacteriota bacterium | reverse complement strand
ATACCAGAATCCATTTACCTGGTGACCTTTTGATTTGAGCCTCCTTAAAGGATAAATGGCACAGGGAGCGCAACATATGTGCAGAAGAATCTTCATTTCCCTCTAAAGGAGTTTTTCCTGAATATCTTTATCCGGCTGGATACCCATATGCTTGTATGCTAAGGGGGTGGCAGATCTACCCCGTGGGGTTCTGTTTATCAAACCCTCCTGAATCAAAAAGGGTTCGTATACCTCCTCGATGGTCTCCCCATCCTCACCCACGGCCACAGCCAAACTGTTAATTCCCACCGGACCACCTTTAAATTTGTTGATGATCACGTCAATTATCTTTTTATCCATCTCGTCTAAGCCCTTTGTGTCCACATCCATCATCTCCAGAGCATCTACAGCTACCTTTTTATTTATCTCGCCTTTGGCCTTAACCTGTGCGTAGTCCCTGACCCTGCGTAGAAGTCTGTTAGCTATGCGAGGAGTTCCCCGGGATCTTTTAGCTATCTCAAAGCCACCTTCCTCGGTTATTGGGATCTTCATTATTTTAGCAGAACGAAGCACAATCTTAAAAAGATCTTCAGGGTTATAGAAATCCAACCTCCCCACCACCCCGAACCGGGCTCTTAGAGGCGAGGTCAGAAGGCCGGCTCGAGTTGTTGCCCCAATTAAAGTGTAATGCTTTAGGGAGAGTTTAACTGAGCGGGCTGAAGGTCCTTTCTCGATCATTATATCCAGCCTGAAATCCTCCATTGCCGGGTAAAGGTACTCCTCCACCACATGATTTAAACGATGTATTTCGTCTATGAAAAGAACCTCCTTTTCCTCCAGATTTGTGAGAATGCCTGCCAGATCAGCCGGTTTATCCAAAACCGGTCCGGAGGTGGTCTTTATATTGATTCCCATTTCCCGGGCAATGATATGGGCCAAAGTGGTCTTCCCTAATCCCGGAGGACCGTAGAAAAGGACGTGATCCAAAGCTTCTTTTCTTTTCCTGGCCGCCTGGATGAAGATCTTCAGGTTCTCCTTGATCTTTTTCTGTCCCACAAATTCATTCAGACTGGTGGGGCGCAAAGTTAGATCATATTCCAGCTCATCCTTTAATCTCTCAGGAGTGGTTAAACTCTTTTTGGTTTTATCTGGCATACTTCAAAGACCTTTTTATCAAATCCTCCAAAAGTAGTTTCTCCTCAATTTCATCCTGTGCCCTTTTAACTGCCTCTTTAGCCTTAAATTTATTAAATCCCAAAGAAAGTAAAGCTTTGACAGCTTCCTCCTGTACTAAAAATTCCGACCTTTCCTTATCCCCCATTTCTCTTCCTGCGCCCAGCTCAAGTCCGGTCAGTTTTTCCTTTAATTCCACTATCAGACGTTGGGCGGTTTTTTTGCCCACACCGGAAATCGAGGTCAGGATATCCAGATCCTCACAAGCCACGGAGTTCTGAAAATCCTCAACCGAGATGCAGGATAGAATGCCTAAAGCCATCTTAGGACCTATACCTGAAACGGAGATCAAAAGCTCAAACAGATCCTTTTCGCTTTCGGTGGCAAACCCATAAAGCTGGAGCGTATCTTCCCTCACATATTGATAAGTCAAAATCCTGGTCAGGCAGCCCTTATCCCCTAACTTGTCATAGCTGGACAAAGGTATCTTAACAGAGTACCCGATACCATTTACATCCAGGATCAACTCGGTAGGTGATTTTTTCACGAGCTTACCTTCCAGATAAGCGATCACTTAATGCTCCTTTCAGGCATACAAACGCATACGAATTTCTTTGATCTTCTGAGCGTGACACAAGGCTACAGCTAAAGCATCGGCCGCATCCTCCGACTCTGGAATCTCTTTTAGCTCCAGAAGATTTTTGACCATAAACTGCACCTGGGACTTGGATGCGTTGCCCGATCCCACAATGGACTGTTTAATCTCTCTGGGGGAATATTCGGCAACCGGAATTCTGGCTTGGGCAGCCGCCAGAATAGCCACCCCCCTCACCTGACCTATGATCATAGCGGTCTTTACGTTCTTGCTGTAAAAAGCCTCCTCAATGGCAAACTCATCCGGACTTGCATTTTTTATTACTTTTACTAAACCATTATAGATCTTCTTTAATTTCTCCTCCTGCTGAAAACCAGGATCGGTTTTGATAATTCCATAGTCCAATAAGCTGATTTCATCACCCAGGTTGGTAACGACCAATCCATAGCCAGTGACCGAGCTTCCCGGATCAACGCCCATTATCAAAAGCTTTTCCTTTTCTCTCATGCACTCAACCTCTCCATAACCTCCACCGCAATGTCGAAGTTGGCATAGACTTTCTGCACATCTTCGTGGTCCTCCAGATCCTCCATCAGCTTCAGCATATGCTCAGCTTCCCTGCCTTCCAGTTTGATGTTGGTTTGGGGGATCATGGTAAGCTCGGCCTGCTCGAATTCTATATTTTTGTCCTGCAGTGCTTTTTTCACCTTATCAAAATTCTCAAAGGAGGTGGTCACCTCATAGGAATCACCTTCCAATATGACGTCGAGCGCACCGGCATCGGCAGATACCATGAAAAGTTTTTCCTCTTCTGTCTTTTCCTTGTTCAAAAAGATCATACCTCTTCTATCAAACATCCACCCCACACACCCCACCTCACCTAAGTTACCATTATGCTTGGAAAGGATATGTCTTATGTCAGCCACTGTCCTGTTTTTGTTATCAGTTAAGGTCTCAATCAGAATAGCCACCCCCCCCGGCCCGTAACCTTCATAGCTGACCTGTTCGTAGGTGACGCCGGGAAGCTCACCGGTTCCTCTTTTTATGGCCTTATCGATATTGGCAGCAGGCATATTCACATCCTTAGCTGCCTGAATGGCTGCTCTCAACCTGGGGTTCGCCTCTGTATCCCCACCGCCGTCACGAGCTGCCACGGTGATCTCCTTTATCACTTTGGTGAACATTCTCCCCCTTTGAGAATCGGTCTTCTCCTTTTTCCTTTTGATGGTGCTCCATTTGGAATGGCCAGACATCTTTTTCCTCCTTTCTTATTTAACGGTTAAAATTGGAAACATCACTGATTCAGGAGGTTTTGGTGCCCAGACTTCCACTGAAGTAAATAGTGCTCACCAGATAATGGGTTGCATCAATCATAGAACAATCCTCAACTTATCATACGGCAAAACGCCTTTATTTGTCCCCACTTAATAATAAATGCAAAGTCCGATGAAATGCAATAAAAAAATTCGCATAAAAAAGCCCTGAGGGGCTGCCTCAGAGCCATTAAATTCAGATCACTGATTTTTTTACCTTTAAATACTTTCTAATAGTGAAGAGACTCAGTTATTCTTTTTCCAGCTCCACCTTGACATAATCCTGATCCAGCACATACCAGGAACCGGTAGCTGCATCCACCACCACAGGGACTATACCAAAAATCACATCCAGAACAACCCATCCCACTCCCACATGATTTGTTAGGGTGAAGTTTCTGGTCTCATATCCCTCTTTTTTGAACTCAATATTGTAAGTCCTTTTCGATTCAAGTTTTAACTCCACCGGAGTAGTCCCCCTCAAAACCCCATTGACATAGACTTTAGCACCATCGGGCTCTGAGCTGAAATCCACATTATCTGAGGCACCTTTGAATACAGCAGCACAGCCAAGTACTAAAGATAAACAAAAGATGGAAACGCAAAGAAGTGCCTTCACTTCTTTTGAAATCAAAAGTGAGAAGTAATGTTTCATTACCTCTTGACTCCTTTCTTCAAGTTAAATCAACTTGACTAACTTGAATAAAGTGATTTTTAATACACCTTCTGTATTTCAATGACATTTGCCTTCATTTATCTAAAGTTTTGTAAATATATGATTGAGAGAGATTTTGTCAATACTTTTAAAAAAAGAGCTAACTTTTAAAAACAAGCTATCTCATTCAGAAGAAAAACGACAAAGTTAAAAAGAGATTGATATATGAACAATTATAATCCAAGAATTTCCTCTCCTCCTGCTTCTGATACTCGCCATCCACTTGGGTTTTTGTTATAACCGTGCCGGAGTTTTCATCTGTAGCAAGACTCGTGAAAAGGAGTTCTCCTGAAATGCCCAGTCTATCTGAGATCAGGTATATGGCACCGCATCCCGCATCAACGTATAAATCGCCATCATAAGAGGCATCGACTTTGCTTTTGATTCTGACTGTATGTGTAGGATAGCGCACATATCCAGGTTGGTCAGAGAATCCCTTTAATCTGCCCCATCCTGCTCCCAACTTCACATAGGGTGAAAGATTACCCCAAGTGAAGAGATGATATTTGTAAAAAAACCCCAGATGAATAATGCTTTTGTGAGCATCTATATCTACTCCAGATGTATCTGCTTCAGGATCTGATTCGTGAACCCATTTAACAAATTCTTCTTCTAAATCTCTCACATAAATTCCAAATTTCTGATATCTGAAACTCACACCCAAAGATAAATGATCAGTCACAAAATGTTCTAAATTCCCACCCAACCCATATCCGGTTTGAGCCCTCCCTTTTTCATTATCTGAAAAATCACCCAGGGGAAACCCAAGACCGGAAGTTCCGCTTAGGGCGAATTTTCCTTTCATCTCCTGTCCATAAAGAGGATTACAAATTGAAAGTGTACAAAATATCAATAATAAAAAAAGTGGCCTTCTCACTTGATTATACCTGCTTAATTCAAACCGCTAAAGTTATAGACCATTAAGAGAAGTTGCGCCAGGAATCACTCCTGACACAACCATGAAAGTAATTTACTGTCGATATCTCAATATTCTGATAGCTCTAAACAGATTATTTCTCTTCCTCTTTGACTCTTTTCGCCTCTTGAATGATTTTATCTACTAATTCTCTGGGGACTTCTTCGTAATGGGAAAACTCTCGAGAATGAATTCCCCTTCCCTGGGTCATGGATCGGAGTGAGGTGGAATACTTGTAAAGCTCAGCCAAAGGTACTTGAGCCTTAATCCTCTGGAAATTTCCATCCGGGTCCATCCCCAGGATTTTTCCTCTTCGGGCTGAGAGATCGCCCATCACATCACCCATGAACTCCTCCGGGACTTTCACTTCGATGCTATATATGGGTTCCAATAAAATCGGATTTGCCTGAGAAGCGGCATTTTTAAATCCCATGGAACCTGCGATCTTGAAAGCCATATCAGAGGAATCGACCTCGTGGAAGGTACCATCATAAAGAGTAACCTTAACATCTACCACCCTATACCCAGCTAAGAATCCTTCTTTCATCGCATCCACAACTCCTTTTTCCACAGAGGGGATATATTTTGACGGCACCACCCCTCCCACAATTTTGTTCTCAAACTGAAATTCCTCTCCCCGCCCCAAAGGCTCCAGTTTCAACCACACATCGCCGTATTGTCCTCTGCCCCCGGACTGCTTTTTATATTTACCCTGGGCATCTGATTTTTTCTTTATGGTCTCCCGGTAGGGAATTTTTGGTTTTTCAATTTCAGCTTCGACCCCGAACCTGCTTTTTAAACGATCTACCACCACCTCCAGATGAAGTTCACCCTGCCCGTAAATAATGGTCTGCCTGATGTCGCCGTCCACCTCCATGATAAAGGTGGGATCCTCCTCATGCAGTTTGGCAAAACCGGTAGCTATTTTTTCCTCATCCCCTTTGGATTTGGGCCGGATAGCCATGTTAATGGCCGGATGAGGGAAATCTATGGGTGAAAGAAGAATCTGGTTTTTGGGATCACACAGGGTTTCGCCGGTATGGGTATTTTTCAGTTTGACAAATGCACCCAGATCGCCGGCAGATACGATACCTATCTCCTTTCTTTCCCGGCCATTCATATAATACATCTGCCCGATTCTTTCTGTGGCCCTGGTAGCAGGATTATAAACATCATTCCCTGATTTTATCTTACCCGAGACGATTTTGAAAAACGAAAGCTCGCCCACATGAGGTTCTGATACAGTCTTAAAGATGAAGGCACAGGAAGGACTGTCTGGATTGACCTTTATCGTCTTCTCACTTTTTGAAGCAGGATCCTGGCCTTTGATATCTGCTGAATCTGAAGGTGCAGGCATAAGATCCACCAGATAGTCCAGAAGGAGATTTATACCCTGGTTTTCCAGAGCAGAACCACAAAGCACCGGGAAGATTTTTAGTTTAACCACTCCGTTTCTCAGACCCTTTTTTAGTTCTTCGTCTGTAAGCTTACCTTTATCAAAAAACTTTTCCAGAAGTTCATCATCGGTTTCCGCCACAGTTTCCACTAATTTTTCCCGATACTCCTCCGCCTTGGCCTTAAGATCATCTGGTATTTTGTCCTCTTTTACTTTTCCGTCCTTCTCAAAGTAGAATGCTTTCATTCTTAGGAGGTCCACCACTCCCTTAAATTGTAACCCCTCGCCAATAGGGATCTGGAGAGGAGTTACCGATATTCCAAATCTCTCCTTAGCTTGATTTAAGGAGTCATAGAAGCTGGCATGTTCCTTTTCCAGTTTGTTAATGAAAATCATCCGGGAGACTCCATACTTCTGACAGATCTCCCAGACTTGCTCTGTGCCCACCTCAACTCCGGAGAGGGCGGAAATTAAAACCAATGCTCCCTCAGTAACTCTCAAACCTCCATAGACCTCCCCGATAAAATCAGCATAACCTGGCAGATCCACCAGATTGACCTTATGGTTTTTCCACTCCAGATGAAGAAGTGAAGCTCCAATTGAAATCTTCCTTTCGATCTCATCTTCGGTATAATCCGAGACGGTATTGCCATCCTCCACCTTTCCCAGTCTATTAGTCGCCCCGGCAGAAAAAAGAAAGGCATCGGATAGGGAGGTCTTGCCCGCACCCCCATGGGAAACCAGCCCTATGTTCCTGGTTTGATCGATATTGTATTCTTTCACCAATCCTCCTTTGGATTAAAATCAAAACCAAACAAGTATAATAATTAATTACTGTTTGTCAACTTGTCTTTTACCCACAAAATAAACTTTTAATTATATGTTAATTAAAATACAATCTGGAACTGAAACAATCTCAAAGCTCCACCATGAGTTCTAAAAACCTAATTTTGTGGGTTGATCAGAAGGTAAGAAATTTGGACAACCTGACGGTTTTTGTGTTCCTGAATGAAACTCTCATTTCGATCACTATACGTTAAGGCTTCTGCAAATTATTGTATAAACTTCATTCGTTCTTACCAGCAAAAGTCTTGGCTGTAATCTTAGCCTGATTAAAAATATCGCTTTGCTTAAATTTAATTTTTTCAATAGGTATATACCACACTTACCGGTGGTGAGGTTAAAAGACGCTTTTTTCCATCCCACATCACCATAATCCTGGCGTACAATTTAGTCCCCTTTTCTATATGGGGTGAAAACACCTCTTTCCGGTCGTTGGTATAGATTAATGTTTTTTTCTCTTGAGGTAAAATCGTCTCCTCCGGCTGGGTATTAGCTGCCGGTATCAGCCTGAAACTGTGAAAAAGTTTTTGAGTGTCAACATAGTATAAAGTAGTAACAAATGCTGAGAAGCTTCTTATGGGTTTTCCTGTGAGATTCTGGATTTCGATTTTGAAGTTGAGATAGAAAGGGGGACCTCCGGGGGGAACCATAGGCATAAAATCCTGCCAGAAATACGAGGAGATTTTAAACCTGATACCATTGATTGCAAAAACCGAATCCTTCTCCTGAGGAAACCTTTCTGCGGGGGGTATCTCCATAAGATCAGTTTTTGAGGGATGAGTTGATCTCTCACACCCGTTCCCCAAAAGAACGCAAAAAAGTATCAATATAATTAAAGCAAAAAACCTGCAATAATTCAATATCTGATGCTCCTTTTCAATAGCTGACTGAACGGAATTTAGCTTTCTTGTTAAGTTTTCTTTTTGTTCTTCTTCCAGTGAAAATCTCCAGATACGTTCGCATCCAGAAAGTTAACAGTTTCACTGACTTATATCTGAATCTACTTTTACCTCAACTGTTTTTTTAATATTACAGCAAAAGCTTAAGTAATATTACTCATTTCCAATAATTACAATAACTAATTTAATCCATAAACAATATAGTAAAAAAATTCATCCTGTCAATATAAAAGGGATATCAGACACTTCTCAATTTAACATACCCTCTCAGCAGAATGAAGGTTTCAGATCTTAAACAAAAAATTGGGTAGGCCAGTGCATCCAAACCAAAACGTGACATATATGGAATTTTTAAAGAGGAGATTTCTTTGGAATTTTGAAACCGGATTCATTGATCTATTCAGGTTTTGGCAACCACCAGTGTTTTCTGATTCTCAGATTTTATTACCAATTTCTTTCTGTCAATGATTTTCTTTTCCCAGGCTTCAAGGAAGATCTCCACCACAAAGGGATCGAACTGGGTTCCAGAATTGTCCTTTATCTCTCTTACTCCCCTGAGAAGGTCCCTCCTTTTTCTGTAGGGTCTTTCCGAGGTAATGGCATCAAAGGTGTCCACCACCGCCATTAACCTTCCCTCCATGGGAATATCCTCCCCCTTTAATCCCTCAGGATAACCCTCTCCGTCATATCTTTCGTGATGATACAAAACGTAAGGATGAGCTGGTTTTAAGAATTCAATTCCCTCCAGAATGGTCACTCCCTGAGTGGTATGAGATTTCATTATCTCAAATTCCTGTTTATTTAAGGGACCCTTTTTATTTAAGATAGCATCAGGAACACCAATTTTTCCTATATCATGTAAAATACTGCCCATCCTTACCTCCTGGATTTTCTCCTCCCCCCAATTCATTTGAGTGGCTAAAGACCCGGCCATATACCAGACTCTTTCAGTGTGCCCTCTGGTATACAGATCCCTGGCTTCCACTGCATTGGCCAGGGCGGTTAAGGTATTAAGATAAGCCTCCTTTAAATCCTCATAGAGAACTGAGCTCTCAATAACCGAAGTGGCTTTGCTGGCTATGATGGAAAGTGATTGTAATTGACTCGGCGTGAAGGGAGAGGGATTGTGGGTTCTGACCAGATTTACAGTCCCCAATACCTTGCCTTTTGCTAATAGAGGATAACTTATCAGGGATTTAACCATGGTTTTTTGTTCATTGTGAAAAAATCGAGTTCCCCCGGGAGTGTATATCCTGGGTTTAGCGTTTTTCACCACCCATTCGGAGACCGGGTCGGTTCCAGCCAGAAACACATTTTTCAAAAGGTCCGGCGAGATCCCCAGAAATGCTTTGGGTCTGAGACGTTTGGATCTCTCATCCAGAAGAAGTACCGAAGCCATATCCGCTCCCAACTCTTTTATCACCATTCTCAAGATAAGGTTCAACAGATGATCCAGTTTCATGGTTGAGCCCATGGCCTCGGATATCCTGTAAAGGGAGACCGTCTCTTTCAGATAAATGTTCTCCCGGATCAGCTTTTTCTTCTCCAGCCCTCTTTTTATAGTAGCCTTTAGGTTTTCCAGGCTGAAGGGTTTCATCAGATAATCATAGGCTCCCGATTTCAGGACGGTCACCGCATTTTCAATAGTGGGTTGGCCAGTCATCATCACCACCACAGTCTCCGGTTGAATTTGTAAAGTCATGTTCAGAACGTCCACTCCAGATTTTTCTCCCATTACCAGATCGGTTAGCACCAGATCTATATTTTGGTTTTCCAGGATTTTAAAAGCCTGTTGAGCATCATATGCTTCACAGATTTTATATCCCTCATCTGCCAGCATCTCCTTGATTAGATCGCATATGTATTTCTCATCATCCACCACCAAAATTAAAGTATCTTCATTCATACCTATCCTCCCAAACCGCTGTCTTTACAGGCTTTCTCACATCATTTTATCGGCCAAACAAAATGCAAATTGATTTTCAAACCTGTATCTTTTATGAACAAAAAAATTGCCACCCTGAATTCAAAATCATAAATGGATTTTAAACAGTAATTCAGCTTGTTAGTTTCATCGCTGAGAATAAAAACACAGATAAATCAGGAAAAGATCCTACAAAAGCTGGAGTCGTTCTGTTTATGAATTGAAGTGGGATGTGATTGTAGTATGAAATCTTTAAAATCCCAGTTCTTCACCTACCAAAAAGACTGTGATCCTCCCCTTTTCCCCTTCTCCCTCGATTATCAGAAGCTGATTACACATCCGCTTAAAATCCGGTGGATAGCAT
>JBARPA010000127.1:0-3926 GCA_049642665.1 Candidatus Zixiibacteriota bacterium | reverse complement strand
ATCTATGCTTGATACCAAAATGGCTTCCATCATCTTGCTTTGCTCCGGGCTGGGCATCTCTCCCTTTAAAACAAGAAAAACAGCCTGAGCAAAGGAAAGCTTCTCCATCATCACAGCTATATCATATCCCCTGACCCTTATTTCTCCAGGCTTAATCTCAGAGATATATGTTTTCCATTTCTCCTGATTCATCTTTTACCTCCTGACGAAATCATCTTTATTCCATAAAAACACTAATGTGAAAATAGGAGTTAAAATTTTGTATGTCAACATTTGTTTTAACCATCTTTGGAGTGTCAAGCTTTAGCTTGACCATTTGTAGGCACGAATTCATTCGTGCTGGATAACTAAAGCACAGATAAATCTGTGCCTACAAAACCTCAGCTTGACCGGGTGAACCTGAAGTCGTAGATCCCGACACAGGCGGGGATTCACACTCCATTCTTGCCCAAAGATAAATCTTGACAAAATATTCAGAGAAAAGCTATAATTGTTTAAAATGGACTGGAAAGAACATCTCAAAAAAATCAAATCCAAGGCTGAGGAAAACTTAGAGAAAGAAGAGGCTGAGGCTGAGGTTTTGGCTTTAGATTTAGCTGAGAAGATCGAGGAATCCAGAGAAATTCTAAAGGAATTCGCATCTGTGACCAGATCCAGGATTAAGCTTTTAAACCAGAGACATAGGGAGATCGATCCGGACACCAGAGAGACTTATTATGCCGGCGGAGTTGTTATTTATATTCGAAAAAAACTGGGGTTTTTTGGACAGGTCTTCAAAAAGGAAGAGGAACCTCTGATAGCCAAACTCAAATTTCCCCACCCTGTAGCCATCATGAACCAGGAAGGTTTTGAGGACTCAATAGAATTCATCTATTCAGATACTGAAAAAAAGGCCACAATTAATGAATTCAATCCTGAATGGTTAAAGCAAAACCTGGAAGTAGCATACTCACTTTTCATCAACGAACAGAAAATAATCTAACCGTAAACCTTTTAACCTGCAAACAAATCCTCACTAAGGTGTGATTCTCCAATTATCCTCTAATTTCACTTGACTTTCGTTAATCCTTTTATATACTTATAAAAAATTTACATTCAGGATTTAACCTTTTGATAAAGGTGGCTAAAGATGCCTGCAGAGTTCAAAGGGTTGGAGCTATGTTTCAAAAAGGTATCCAATAATAAGTATAAGGCGTGGGTACCGGGGACAAAAAGCAAACCTCATGCTGAATCGAGTTTTTCGATGAGGCTGGATACATTAAAGATGAGGGAGGATTTGCAGAAGTTAGAGGAACTTGCTTTAAGTTCTAAACCAGTAACAGATGACCTTCATATTAAATTTGGCAAAGAGCTTTTCCACACTGTATTCAAAGATGAGTTAAGGGATTACTATGAGAAAACTCTTAAGAAAGCAAGGGATAATGGTGGCTTGAGATTGAGGATAAGGGTGGATGATAATGCAAAGGAATTGATGAACCTTCCCTGGGAGTTTATGCACGATGGAGACGATTTCTTGGTTACTAAAAGGGAAACACTGTTATCCAGACTTCCTTTGAGTATTGAGAAAAAAAAGAAAAAGCCTTTGAATGAGGCTATCAGTATGCTGATTGTTATCTCCTCGCCTTTAGATCTTCCAGAGAATAAGGTGCTGAATACGGAAAAAGAGCAGGAGGTCATATTAGAGGCACTGGACAGGCTGCAAAGGGAAAGGAAATTAGATATCGATTTTGTAGAAGATGCTTCTCTGGATACTATTCAGGATTATCTTACGGAAAAAGATTATCATATCCTCCATTTCACTGGCCACGGGATTTTCAAAGAGGATGAAGAAAAAGGGTATCTGCTACTGGAAGATGAGGATGGAAACAGGCGTGAAGTAGAAGGTGAGGATATTGCAGATATCTTAAGTAATTACAAGAGCTTACGACTGGTATTTTTGAGCTCCTGCCAGACAGCAAAGGCATCTAATATCAGAGCATACCCCGATGTATCCAGAAAGCTTCTAAACAGAGGGATTCCTTCTGTTGTCTCAATGCAACACTCAATATTAGATCGCTCTGCTACGGATTTTGCATATAGGTTTTATCACTCGATAGCGTCAGGCAATGCTGTTGATGTGGCGTTGGCAGATGCACGGGTTGCTCTATACAAAGGAGAAAAAAAGAACAGGGTGGATTTTGCAACACCGGCTCTGTTTCTCAATGATCCTGACTGCATAAGTATTAAGAAAATTAAAGCTAAGAAAAAGAAATCTAAAGTAAAAGCTAAAGCTGTTTCGTTAGGTGAAATTCAGGTGATGAAAAAAGGATTTGTGGGCAGAAGAAAAGAACTGAGAGTGATGAGAAAGGGATTTGAATCAGATAACAAGAGAGCTTTTATTATTCACGGCTTCGGTGGGATCGGGAAATCTGTTCTGGCAACAAGATTGGCTCTGAAGATGGAGGAACATTTTGACGGGGCAAAAGGAATAAGATTCAGACCTACTACTAAGCCCGAGGATATTCTAAATGAGCTTAATGCGTTTTTGAATATGGCGGGTATAAATGCTTTTAATGAATATATCCATCAATCCATCCCAATGGATGCCAAGACGGACGTTCTGGCTAACATCCTGAATCAAGTAAGATTCCTTTTGATTTTTGATAACTTCGAGGATGTTTTATCAGGGGATGGAAAAAGAGAAATTGCAAATCCTGACTTAAGGAAATTCATTCAGAGGCTTCTCAACGGAGTAGCAGAAAACTCCAAGTTTATCTTCACTACCCGACACGATTTTGATCCATTGGATAGAAGATTGGCAGGTGCTGTTGATACAATCCAATTAGCAGAGCTTCCTTTTCCTATGGCGGTATTTCTGATGAACAATTTCACGGAGCTGGAGAGCTTATCAATCCAGAAAAAATTAGAGATATACCAAAAAATCGGTGGGCACCCATATTATTTAGGATTATTCGTCGAGCACGTAAGAAGAAGCTCGGTTGATAAAGTCCTGAAAGAATTAGCTCCTGTGCAAAAAGATATGATAGAATTTACACTTCTGGATAAGATCTATGAGAAGCTTTCGGACGGAACCAAGACTCTCTTAAAAAAAGCTTCCATCTTTGAGGAAGCAGTTCCATTAGAGGGTTTGATAGCATTAACGGTGGATATGAAGAATAAAAAGCCTGACATCTCAAATGAATTGGACTCTCTGATAGGCTGGGGTTTGATGGTAAAAGGGCAGGAAATTAGTTACTGCGAAGATAAAGGAAAGATTAAAGAAGTCAAGGAAGATACTTGCATTCTACATCAACTTGTCAAGGATTTTGCTAAAGAGAAGCTGGACGAGGATCAAAGCAAGTTTTTAATAAAAGCAGCCAAATTCTACGAGAGCTACTCTGAGAAAACGAAAAGTATATGGGATTTGCTGAGGGCAAGGGATTATTATTTCGAAGCCGAAGAATATGAAAAGGCTGATGACATTGTCGAAGGCTCTATCGAATTACTAGAACGATGGGGCTATATACAATTGGCAATGAAATTGCTAAACGAATCTGTCGCCACTCTTGAAGGGAAAACCAAAATGATAGCGATGGGGAATTTGGGCTACATGTATCAGCTGGTGGGCGATTTGGAGACTGCAAAGAGTATCCACAAAGAAATGCAAGAGCTTTGTATTAAAACTGGTGACAAGCGCAATTTAGCAATAGCTTTGCATCAGCTGGGGATAATTCATCAAGATCAAGGGAATTACAAGGAGGCGGTTTCAAAATATGAGGAGAGTTTGAGGATAAAAAAGGAATTGGGCGATAAATCAGGTATTGCGAAAACCTTGCATCAACTTGGGATGATCCATCGCAATCAAGGGAATTATAAGGAGGCGGTTTCAAAATATGAGGAGAGTTTGAGGATAAAAAAGGAATTGGGCGATAAATCAGGTATTGCTG
>JBARPA010000126.1:0-3375 GCA_049642665.1 Candidatus Zixiibacteriota bacterium | reverse complement strand
CCTCAGAAGAGGGTAAGGTCCCAATCACCACCACCTCTGAAGAAGCACGGGAATATTACCTGCAGGGACGCGATCTTTTTGAAAAACTACGCGCTCAGGAATCTCTTCAATTCTTTGAGAATGCCGTTGGGGAGGATTCCGAATTTGCCATGGGCTATTTATTCTTGTCCTTGGCCCAGCCTACCACAAAAGGATTTTTTGAGAAGCTAAATAAGGCTGTGGCTTTAGCAGCTAAGGTCTCTGAAGGAGAGCGATTATGGATTCTGGGGGTTGAGGCTGGGGTCAATGGTTTTGCAATGAGGCAGAGAGAGTACTACCAAAAATTGGTTGCGGCCTATCCAAAGGACGAACGGGCACACAATCTATTGGGCAATGTTTACTTCGGCCAGCAGGAATATAAACTGGCAATAGAGGAATACCTAAAAGCAACAGAGATCGCTCCGGACTTTTCGCAGCCCTATAATCAGCTAGGTTACGCTCACAGATTTCTGGGGAATTATTCCGGAGCAGAAAGAGCTTTCAAGAAATATATCCAACTGATTCCAGATGATCCCAATCCTTATGACTCCTATGCTGAATTACTTATGAAAATGGGTAAATGTGATAAGTCTATAGAATACTATCAAAAAGCCCTATCAGTGGATCCCAATTTCGTCGCATCTCATGTCGGTATTGCCACAAACCTTAACTGTAAAGGAGACCACCAGGATGCCAGGAAACAACTTCAGAAACTGTATGATATGGCTCGTAATGATGGAGAAAGACGGGCAGCCCACTTTGCCACAGCAGTATCCTACGTTGATGAAGGAGACATGGATAGAGCATTAGAGGAACTTAACAAACAATATGCTTTAGCTGAAAAGATTAACGACGCCTCTTCAATGGCTGGAGATATGGCATTAATGGGTAATATTCTCCTTGAGACCGGAAGGTTTGATGAAGCTCTGGCAAAATACAACAAAGCGGTTAAGATCATCGAGGAATCTGACCTTTCCGAGGAGGTTAAAGATAACACCAGACGCGGCTATCTCTTCAATACTGCACGGGTTGCTCTGAAGAATAAAGACTTTGCTACAGCAAAGGCCAAATCTGAAGAATATCGTAAACAGGTTAAAGCCATAAATAACCCATTTCAAATTCGATTGTCTCATGAATTAGCAGGAATGATTGCTCTGGAAGAAAAGAACTACGATAAAGCACTGGAGGAACTCCAGCAGGCTAATCAGCAAAACCCATACAATCTTTATAGAATGGCTCTGGCCTATGAAGGTAAAGGCGATAAGCAGAAAGCCAAAGAACTTTGCATGACCGCCGCAAACTTTAACGCGCTTAATAGTCTAAACTATGCATTCATGAGAAAAAAAGCTCAGCAGATGGTAGATTTGATGTAAGCCGCTGGTACATCCGGAGTGAATTTCTCTTCAGTTCATTTGATGCTTCGGTAAAAGAAATTGCTAAAGCTGATTTTTGCCTTATCATCTGTATTTCCCCATGCCGATGCATCATGGGGAGAGTTAATACAGCTTAATTAATAATTAGCAGTGAGTAGTTTTGGAGGTATATGAAGTATCCACCAATAAACTTTGAGGAAAAACTGGCTAAGTTTTCGGAACACTGGTCGCCCAAAATCGTGGCTCAGATGAATGATTATCATTTTAAACTGGTTAAGTTTAAAGGCGATTTTGTCTGGCACAGCCACAATGATACAGATGAGACTTTCATCGTCCTTGATGGAGAAATGACCATTGATTTTCGTGATGGTAGAGTTAACCTGAAGGCTGGAGAGATGTTTGTCGTTCCAAAGGGAATTGAACACAAACCATTCGCCAAAAAGGAATGCAAAATCCTGCTTGTCGAACCTGCTGGCACAATAAACACTGGTGATACTGGTGGTGAGTTAACAGCAGAAGAGGACGTTTGGATATAGCTGTAGATAATTATTAGTCAGGTATACCGTGTTTATAGTTATGCTTTTCCTGATGCTTTGGGAATAAGAATTCCCTAAGCTGATTTCCATCATTATGGGCATTTCCTGATGTCGATGCATTGTGAAACCGAGGTTTTTATGCGCAAATCATGATTCACAAGCTTATTGAAAAAGAATATAAAAAAGTTCATTCGCTTTTTACTGGATCACACCTGAATCTGGTAATAGATGCAGTTGTGGAAGGAAATAGTCCAGGTCAGATGTGGGTGGATGATGTAACCAGTCCTAAAACTGCATTTATGTGGGACAAAGCGTATTGCTATTACTTGGTAGGATCAGCGGATAATGGGAAGTTCAACACTGCATTGAGGGAATTTATTTGCGGAAAGCTTGCACCTGAAGCAATGGCGAACAATCGCTTTGTCTTCAAGGTGTATTACACCTCAAAGGCCTGGGAGAGCAAAATCGAAGCGATTTTTGGGGCTGCATCACTCAGGCAGAGGGAGCGGGTATTATATACTTCTGGAAAATTAAAAATTCCTGACTGGAGAAAGAGGATTCCTTCTGGCCTGTGTATAAGGTGCATTGATGAAGAGCTTTTGACAAAAACTAAAATGGAAAATATCCCAGCTGTTGTCGGTGAAATTGAATCGTGTTGGAATTCTGTGGATGACTTTCTAAGAAATGGGTTTGGTTTCTGTCTGGTGCATGACCAGGTAATTGCCTGCTGGTGTACGGCAGAATATGTGAGCGGAAACAAATGCGGCATCGGCATCGAAACCGCGGGAGCATACAGACGGAGGGGATTTGCTACCCTGACCGCTTGTGCTTTTGTGGATTATTGCATTTCAAACCACATACTGCCCCACTGGGATTCCTGGAAGGATAATCTGTCGTCAATTGCTGTAGCTGAAAAAGTAGGATTTAAGAAGACATTGGAGTATACGGTCTATTTTGGCAGGTTCTGATACTACGGGAATAGTCTCAAGATCATGCCAATGGCGGGAGAATTCCCTAAGCTGATTTCCTTTAGCATCGGCATTTCCTAATGCCTATGTATCATGAAAGTGCCTAATCTATCTTATCTGTCTTTCTTAAATTTGGGTTGACAATAGATTAATCTCTCAATTTATTGACATAAGTATACTGCCAAATTATATGGAAAAAGCTGAACTGGCAAAACAGATAAAAGCGATTTCTTTGTTAACCGGGAAGTTTAAGTTAAGGTCAGGAAAAATCAGTTCGTTCTACTGGGATAAGTATCGCTTTGAAAGCGATCCCCTGTTACTTGACGCTGTTGTAGATGAGATGCAGAAGCTTCTACCTTCCTCTTTTGACAAACTGGCTGGTTTGGAGCTGGGAGGCATTCCATTGGCTACTCTCCTTTCACAAAAAACGGGAAAACCCTGTCTATGTGTTCGCAAAGTTGCCAAGATATATGGCACCTG
>JBARPA010000125.1:0-3810 GCA_049642665.1 Candidatus Zixiibacteriota bacterium | reverse complement strand
CTAATACGTTGATCTCCTCATCGCAGTTTATGTCCCCGCAGGCATAAACTAAAGGCTCTGGCCCTGATTTAAAAATATAATTCACTAAAAACACAATATCTGCAACAGTTATCTCTCCGTCATAGACCAGATCACAAGAGGCGGTGGTATCAAAGGCTACTGCCAGGGTTAAAACCTGAGTGTCGGTTTGGTATTCCCCGTCCTCTGCCTGGAGGGTGAAGGTGAAAAGGCCAGAGTCTGCAGGTGCCCCATGAATTATTCCGGTTAAGCTATCCAGCTTGAGTCCCCTGGGGAATTCCCCTTGTTCAATTCTCCAAGTATAGGGGTAGAATCCGCCTTTGGCTTCCAGGGTCTCCTGATAAGGGTGAAAAGATGAGCACGGGGGAAGATAGGTGGTTATGATATTAAATCCATAGCTTTCCTGAGAGGCGACCTTTGTAATCCAATTGTCGGGATCTATCTGCACATCAATGGGTTGATGCAAAAGTGTGAATTTAAAATCCAGGGTATTCGAGTCATTGAAAACCACAAAAGTAGAGTCACCAGCGGTCGTTGTGATCTTCACATCAACGGGCATAGTAAAGAAGTTAGGGTTGTTGGTCTGGGTCTGTCTTATATGAAGATAAAGATTGTGATCTTCAGTTGGTGGTTTAAATTGAAGTGTTCCGCTGAGTCCGGGCATCTTCCGATAAAGATTTTTTGAGTTAGCAGAGAAGCTTAAAGCAGGTTCGGATAACCAGGAATAGCGGTAACCGGGTCTGTACTCTCCGTAGATCCATTGCTGGAAGAAATAGTCCAGTTTCATTCCGGAGACGGTCTCGCAGACCTCTTGGAATTCCTCGGTCACTGCATCCTTATAAGCAAATCTGGGATCGCTGTAATAGGCTCTCAAGATGTCAAAGAAGGTGGAATCTCCCACCACGTGACGCAGCATATGCAATACCCAGGCACCTTTATCATAGACTATGGGGGTGATAATATTTCCCACATCGGTGGTATCATAGATATAGACTGTGCCACCTTCAACCCAATCCATATAAGACATATAGGTGTGGTAGTAATCTTCACCATACAGGTCTTCGAAAAAGAGAGCCTCGCAATAGGAGGCGAATCCCTCATTCAGCCAGATATTGTGCCAGTCCCTGCAGGTTATATAGTCGCCCCACCACTGGTGTGCCAGCTCATGCACTATAACATAGGTGTCATACCAGCGGTAAAGCATACTGGTGCAGGTTTGGTGCTCCATAGCCCCGCCCCAGGGAAAATGTGCCATCCCGTATTTCTCCTTTATAAAAGGATACTCCCCAAAGGTTGTAGCAAAAAACTCCATGGCATCTACGGTCATGGGATAGACCGCCTGGGCCTCATCCAGCCAGTCCGGGTAACAGTAATATATAATCTCCATGGAATCGATACTGTCCGCTTCTGGGTAGTAATACTGGGAGAATGTGAGATAATTAGTAATGGCCAGGGATATGAGATAGGTGGTTATGGGGTAGGATTCATGCCAATGGTAGGTTTTGGTTCCGTCAGGATTGGTCACCACTTCAATTAGAAGACCATTGGAGGCCACAATCAGATCAGGTCGAACTGTAATGTTTATGTCTGCAGAATCTGCTTTATCGCTGGGTGTATCCCTGCAGGGCCACCAGGTATGAGCAGAATAGGGCTCAGATAGGGTGGTGATAACAGGCATACCTCCCTGCGTGCTGAAACTGAAGCCCATAAGGCCACTTTCTGTAGGGTGACCATAATAGAAAATGCTCATGGTCAGTTCTTCATCCAGGTCGTAAGTTCTCTCCAGTTGAATATGAAGAGAATGTACGTCCCGGGTATAGTTTAGATGAATGTCCCCGGATTTGACAGAATCCACGGTCATATCGTGAAACAGGTTGACGGTCACACTGTCCAGACCTGAAGTTGTGCTTTTTGCTACAATTTCCACCTGTCCGTAGATGATCTCGGTGGTGTCATCGATCAAAAGATCCAGTTTGTAATATGTGACGTCATAATCGTAGTGACCGAACAACATTCCGCGGGGGGCAAGTTTTCGCAATCTCTCAAGAGAAGTGGCCTTAGCCTGCCCCAGAATCCTGTGGCCTTCTGAAGGGGGAATGGAAAAATCGGGAAGTTTAGACATCCCTTTAGAATCTTGTGCTGAGGATAAAGGCGAAAGAAGAAAAACGAATAGTAATATTGAAAGTAAAACCAAGGAACATCCTTTCATCTTTCACCTCTTTTATAATTCGAATTGATTGTAATGTGGTTTGGAAAAATCATAAATGTACCTCTTAGTGAAGAAGCAGTAACAAACTAATATACCAAAAGAATACGTTTTTGTCAATCATCGGATTGGGGCACGATTCTGTGATCCAGTTGAGTAAATCTTTTGTTTTTATAATTTTAGAGAATTACCCGATGCCCCTGTCAATAGTTTATAACTGGTAATATTAAAGGTACGAATCTATAATCAGGTTCATCGAAAGAGGAATATCAGAACACATTTTTATTCGTGCAGAATATCAGAATACAGGTTATTCAGGTTTTTTTACCTGTTATCTATTCCATATAGCAGGGAAGAGGGCCGCTCTTGAAAAGATAGTTAACTAAATAGACTGCGTCGGCTATGGTGATATCGTTGTCGCAGTTCACATCGGCACATACGTACACGGGAGGCTCGGGGCCGCTCTTGAAAAGGTAATTAATCAGATACACGACGTCCGCTATGCTAAGTCCTCCATCATAGACCAGATCGCAATAAGCGGCACTATCATAGGTAATAGCCAGGGTTAAAACCTGGCTATCCACCACAGATTCTGAATCCTCTGCCTGGACGGTGAAAGTGAAAAGGCCGGAATCTGTGGCTCCACCGAAAATGATCCCGGAGAATCCATCCAGCTGGATTCCGGTAGGGACCTCTCCACCTGTTATTGTCCAGGCGTAGGGAGGACTTCCACCTTTGGCCTCCAGTGTCTCCTCATAGCTGTGGAATGTGGAGCAAACAGGCAGAGAGGTGGTTATGATATTAAATCCATAGTCTTCCCCCTCAAAATGTGGCTTCATAATCCAGTTGTCCGGGTCTATCTCTATGTGCCCGGGGAGTTCGTAAATGGTGAATTTGAAATCTAGGGTATGGGGATCGTTGAATATCACAAAAGTGGTCTCCTTATCAGAAAGAGTGGTAATTCTGACGTCAATGGGCATGGTGAAGAAGGTGGGGTTGGTGGTCTGGCTCTGCCTCAGGTGAAGATAGATGTGGGCAGTAACCGGAGGTGGATCATCCCCGGACGGTTTTTCTGGTCCCGTTTTGGGGACAGCAGTGGTATCCCAAACGAGCTCGACAAATGTAGACATTACGTAATCAGGACTGTACTCCCCGTAGATCCATTGCTGGAAGAAATAATCCAGATCCAGACCCGAGACGGTCTCGCAGACCTCCTGGAATTCCTCGGTCACCACATCCTGGTAGGCGAATCTGGGATCGCTATAATAGGCTCTGAGGATATCAAAGAAGGTGGAATCCCCCACCACGTGACGCAGCATATGCAAAACCCAGGCACCTTTGTGGTAAACAATCAGATCGAAGATTTCCCAGCAGTCCGTGGTATCCTCTCGAAAGACCGTGCCCTCCCATTCCCAATCAATAGAATTCATATACTGGTGGTAGTAATCTTTTCCCTGGGTATTTTCGAAATACAGGGCCTCACAATAGGTTCCGAATCCCTCGTTCAGCCACACGTGGTGCCAATCCCGGCAGGTAATCATATTTCCCCACCACTGGTGTGCCAGCTCGTGGACGATAACCCAGGT
>JBARPA010000124.1:0-3090 GCA_049642665.1 Candidatus Zixiibacteriota bacterium | reverse complement strand
CCCCAGACCTTACCTCTGCGGCGACGTGAACGATGATGGAGAGGCAAATATTCCGGATGTGGTCTACCTTGTCAACTACCTGTTTAAAAGTGGTAATCCGCCGCAGTGCCCCACACCCTATACCTCTTGTGCAGATGCAAATGGAGATGGAGATGTAACCATTGCCGATGTGGTGTATCTGATTAACTATATGCTCAAATCCGGCCCAGATCCGATTTGCTGATATTACTTACTGAGTTATTTCGTAATCTTTAACAGGAAAGCCCTCCGAGGTTCGAATCGGAGGGCTTTCCTGTTGTGTCAGGCCTTGCTCAAGGTTTGCACGTTGGTGGCGGAATTGTCGTCAAGACCCGTTTCGGGGATTTCCGCCACCATGTTTTTCAGGTTGGGCAAATCTAATTGCCCAACCAACTGACATCAAAAAAAAGGGCGAACACAGAGGTTCGCTCCTACATTTCCCTTTACTCTTTACTCTCTACTCTCTACTCTCTACTCTTCTCGTTATGTCCTGAATATATCCAAAACCCTTTTTAATTCTCCTACATTCAAAAGGCGACTAATTGAAACATAAGCTATAAGACCCAAACCTATGGAAACCAAAACTGTTAGAATTTTCTGCGTTAATGAAGCAATTCTTAAATCGGGTTGGTAAAAGGAAAAGAACAGCCACACCAATCCCCCCATTATCAAAGATGCCAGTACTATCGCATAAAAGGCTTTGAATAAATCCTTAAAATCAAAGGGTCCGATCTTTTTATTAAGCATCAGAAGAAGCAAGAACATATTTACCCAACCGGCTATGGAGGTGGCTAAAGCTAATCCCATATAGCCCAGGGGGCGCATCAAAATCAGGTTCAAAATGATGTTTAGAGCTACGGATATGGCAGATATTATCACCGGAGTTCTGGTGTCCTTCAAGGCATAGAAAACCGGTGCAGTTACCCGGATAGTTGCGAAACCCATGAGGCCCAGCGAATACAAAATCAAAGCCTTGGATGTAGCAACTGTGTCTAAGTATTGAAATTTACCATGCTGAAAAAGCAAGGAGATTATGGGACCAGCTGCCACAATTAAAAAGATGGTGCTGGGAATTACCAGAAAAAAGACCAGCTTTAAAGAGGAGATGTAGGTGGAAAGCACCTGATCGATTTTATTCTGGGCCGCGTGAGCGGAAACTAAAGGTAAGGTCACCGTAGCCACAGCCACTCCAAAAACCCCTAAAGGAAAATACATCAACCGATAGGCGTAACTGAGATAGGAGACGCTTCCCTGAGGAAGAAGTGAAGCCAAATAGGTTGCCACAAAGATGTTTATCTGAGTTGAGGCTATGCCGAAAACAGCCGGGGTCATCAGAAGAAGAATCCTTCTCAAACCCGGATCCCGAAAATTGAGAACGGGCTTATATCTGAACCCTTCTTTTCTGACTCTGGGAATCTGAATGCCTAGCTGTCCCAGCCCGCCCAATAGCGCTCCCAGAGCTATTCCCAGAATAGGAGGATCAAAAAAAGGACAGAATACAAACCCGGCAAAAATGATCCCGATATTGAACATAGTGGGAGCTAAAGCCGGTGTGGCAAAATGCCCAAAGGAGTTGAGCATCCCCATAACCACTGCTGCCAGAGAGATCAAAGCCAGAAAGGGAAAAAGTATCCGGGTAAGCTGGGTGGTCAACTCGATTTTTCCCGGACTCTCGCCAAAACCGGGAGCAATCAGATTTACCAGAAAAGGAGCAAAAATTATCCCCAAGAGGATCACCAGGCTCAGAATCACCAGAAGGGTATTGATCACCAGATTCCCCAGATAAAAGGCCTCTTTTTTCCCTTTATTAGTAAGGTGATCAGTGAAGACCGGAACAAAGGCGGTGGCTAAGGCTCCCTCAGCGAAAAGATCCCGCAGAAGGTGGGGAATTCTGAAGGCAGCCACAATGGCATCCATTGAAAATCCTGCGCCAAAAAGATGTGCATATACTTGTTCCCTTACCAGACCTAAAACCCTGGAGAGTAGGGTGGCAGAGCTGACGATTCCGGTGGATTTAACTATTTTGTCTTCCTGGCTCATTTTTTAGTTGACAAATCACAAATTTTGGTTAAATTATCTCTTTCAAAAAAGGAGGAATTTTGGCAAAACATCTATCAGTTGTTAAAAGGTTAAGACAGAGCCACAAAGCCAATCTGCGCAATCGTTCCATAAAATCCAACATAAAAAACCTGATAAAAAAAGTGGAAACCTCATCTGATTTAAAGCAAGCTCAGGAAAATTTAAAAGATACTATCTCCGTTCTGGATAAAGCAGTCAGGCTAAAGATAATCCATAGTAATACAGCTGCCCGTACCAAAACTCGCCTGTCAAAGTTGGTTAATAAATTATCCTCATCCTCTGAGGAAAAAAAGGATTGATCCTTTTTACCAGACCACATGTTTTAATAGCCTCAAGAGCTTGGGATTAGATTTAAAGATCGCTTTCACTATGGCAATGGGATCGATCCCTTTTATCTTCTTCGCTCCCATATAATTTTTCAAAAAGAGAACCACTGAGTCAAAGTCATCATCCTTCATCTTTAAAAAGACATTCCTGCAGAATGAATAAAACCTGAGTTCACTTCCTCTCCTTTTCATAAGTTCTTTCTCATATTTTTTCAGAAAATCAATCGACTTTCCGTCAGTTTTAATATATTCACTCACCACCTGGCCTGCAATCTTGCCCGATAGTAAGGCATTTGCAATGCCTGCTCCGGACAGGGAATCTATTATCCTTCCGGCATCGCCCACCAGAAGCACGTTCTTTTTAACTATAACGTTATCCCGGGAAAAGGTGGGGATTCCGCCCATCATTGTTTCATCCACCGAGAATCGACTGAATCTTCCCTTAACGAACTCTTCCAGAAGCTCTTTGGGTTTAAGGTCAGGGGCTAAAGCAGGAGTTATGCCCAAACCCACATTGGCACAGTTTTTACCTTTGGGAAAGATCCAGGCATAACCTCCAGGAGCAAGTCTTTCCCCCACATAGAACTCAATCTGCTCAGGATCTATTTCATCTGAAATCAGAAGATATTGAAAAGCCGAATCCAGTCTTCCCAATTCCAGCGAGGTA
>JBARPA010000123.1:0-2023 GCA_049642665.1 Candidatus Zixiibacteriota bacterium | reverse complement strand
ACCATAGCAGATGTCGTTTATTTAATCAACTATGTTTTGAAATCTGGACCACCGCCATTTAATCTTAGTGATGTAAATTGCGATGGCGAAGTTAATATTTTAGATGTTGTCTACCTGTGTAATTACTTGTTCAAATACCCCAGTCCTGCACCTTGTGCTGATTGTCCTCCACCTCCAGTAGCAGTTTATGATAAGAATCGGTTCCTGCCTGAGGAATATCAGGAGATGTTCAAGAGAACTAGCCTATTTAAAGATCCACAGTGGAAAGATCTTGGTAAAGATTGTCCCTTAGACTAATAGACCCTGTATTCTGATACGGAGACTGATTTCCGCCCCGATTCAATTCGGGGCGGTATTTTTTTATGCATATTCCCAACAGATGAAGTGGATGATGTGAGGATATACTCTCGGTAACACAAGTTGTCTCAACTTGTGTTATCACAGGTTAGGGACAACCTGTGATACCTTAAGGGTTAAATGTGTAATTGCTCGATTTATCGAGCGAATTTGTAGTCCACCGATTTATGCGCAACACCTTGACGGTCGTCGTAAATTGCGCCCAATGAATTGGGCAACTACACCCGGGGATTAAAAACTCGTTTACTGTTTTCTGTAAACTATAAAGTTAAAGTAGATTTTTTATCTTTTGATACCGTTCTTCATTAAAGGGGTATTTTCCCACTGAAGGGTCAAATCCCTGAATCTGACTCTTGACCTTTTGAATTCGATCTTTAGTTGGTGGATGGGTGGCCATGATTTCCTCTAAAAAACCAGGCTCATGCTGGCTCATCTCCATGAGCTTCCCTAAGAGCTGCACCATACCTTCCGGATTATATCCTGCCTTCTGCATATAAAGTGTCCCGTACTCATCTGACTCAAATTCATTATCCCGACTGTACCCTTGTATAAGAACTCCGACCCCGGTGCTGACTGCCTGTTGGGTTAACTCGCTTGATTCACCCAAGGCAATGGATAATAAAACCTGTAACCCCAAAATCTGCTGAAGTCTTTTTACCCCGTGACGAGCTACAACATGAGAGATTTCATGTGCCAGAACCCCTGCCAGCTGAGCTTCATTGTCCATTGTCTTCAAAAGGCCAGTATAAACATAGATGAAGCCGCCAGGACAAGCGAATGCGTTGACCACTGGAGTGTCAATAACTGAAAAGTGATAGGTCAAATCAGCACGGTCTGAAATTTGGGCTATCTTTTGACCCACCTCATCAACATAAGCTATTATGACTGAATCATCAGAAATGGGATTGGTAGTGTCGACCTGTGCTGCAAATTCCTTTCCAAGACTTACCTCCTGAGAAGTGCTCATAAGAATCAGGCTCTTTTTCCCACCAGGCCCGGTGGTAGCACAATAACATATCAGGCAGATCAGCAAAATAATAAAGATCAAAAAATGGAAACGATTTTTTCTTATTTTCATCTATCCTCTTTTTTTAATCTATTTTTCCGCTTTCTCCGGTGCCCCAAATTCCTTTGACTTTTGGGCCAGTTCTTTAAGCTTCTCCTCTACCAGGTAGTTCACCGTGTCTTTTTCGAAAGTTCCATTCTTCCTTCTTTTGCCAGCTTTTACTCCGGTCAATATCTCAATTCCCTCGTCGATGGTCTTTACTGAATAAATGTGGAACTTCCCCTTTTTTACAGCTTCCACCACCTCTGTTCTCAGCATCAGGTCCTCCACATTCTGGTGGGGTATAACTACCCCTTGAGTACCAGTTAATCCCTTTGCTTTACACACCTCATGGAATCCCTCTATTTTTTGATTCACCCCGCCGATGGGCTGGATCTCGCCGTTTTGATTGACGGATCCTGTGACCGCAATATCCTGCCTCAGGGGAAGTCCTGAGAGGCTAGAAAGGATGGCATAAACCTCGGTGGAGGAGGCGCTATCCCCGTCCACACCGGAGTAAGACTGCTCAAAGCATAGGCTGGCACTCATTACCAGGGGCTTTTCCTGAGCGTATTTCCCTCTCAAGTATCCGGATAGAATCAGAACTCCCTTGTTATGCGT
>JBARPA010000122.1:0-1801 GCA_049642665.1 Candidatus Zixiibacteriota bacterium | reverse complement strand
CTCCAGAACCTAACTTAAGTTAGGTTCTGGACCCTGAATATATATTTTATAAATTTCTCAACAAAAAACTTGACAAAATTTAATCTGAAATTATATTTATAATAGAAACCCAGGGGGGTAAGTTATTTATTAGCTTGCTTCAATGTTAGATTCTCCTGGGGGGTTGATTTTTTATGTATGTCTTTGAATGCTTGATGGGGTGCTAAAATGTCTTTAAAAGAATCAAAGGAGGGCTCAGTTTATGATGAAGCCGAAGTTTAGGCTAATGAGGTATATTCTGTTTTCCACTTCGGTTTTCATTTTTGCCCTTAGCCTTATTTTGGTATTGGGTCGGATGGATGAATCCATTGAGGCTGCGGGTGAGGTATTCCCTCAGAACCATTATTTTGTTTACTCAACTGTCGAAGGCTTCATAGATTCTATCTATGTGAAAGAAGGAGAATTCGTCAAGAAGAGTCAGCTATTAGCTTCCATTAGAGAAAATAGACTGAGTAGTTCAAAAATCTTATCTCCTCATAACGGATTGATTCTGTCCAGCAATTTATATGAGCTAAGAGGGAAAAAAGTTAAAAAAGGCGAAGTTTTGATGGTAATGACTGATCCCCAAAAGATGGGATTTCGGGCTAAACTTCCAGAAAAAAGAGCACCCTTTATAAAAACGGGACTGTCAGCTAATATTTTCATCGATGCCTTTCCCCATCAAAAATTCGGGACCTTTAAGGGGGTGGTGAGTTCGATATCATCTGCATCTGAGCCAGAACAGGGGAAGGTCTTTTATCCAGCAACGATTATAATAGAAAAGCCATATGTTGAATCTGAATTAATGGATGAGAACCAGAGATTATTTCTAAAACCGGGGATGAAAGGGAAGGCAAAGATAATCATTCGATCTGATATCTCTTTTCTTAAAAAATTAACTAAGAAGTTTCTGAGTTAGATTATGTTAAAGATAAAAGCTAAAAGATTGAAAAGGATGCTTTCCTACCTCCGGCCCTATCTGGGGATTGAGCTGGAGATCGGATTGTGCATTGTCCTGGGTATGCTTTTCTCCCTTTTAACTCCAGTGCTTTATAAGGTTTTGGTGGATGATGTTTTGATCGACAAAAACGCAGAGCTTCTGCTAATCCTTATTTTAGCCTATGTGGTTTTATATCTTTTCTCCAACGGAGTCGGTTTCATCCGGGATTATCTTTTCACCTTTTTAGGACAAAAAATTGTCTTTGACATCAGAGATGATCTATTCGAACATATCCAGAAGCTGCCCCACAGCTTCTACAGCCAGAACAAAACAGGTGATATCCTGGCACGGCTTTACGATGATGTGAGCTTAGTTCAGGGTCTTTTAACCCGGGTGGTTTTCAGTCTGATCACCGATTTATTTTCCCTGGTGGTGATCCTTTTAATCCTATTTCTCATGGACTGGAAATTGACTCTTTTAGCCCTGGGGACTTTTCCCATCTTTTTCTTTTTGCTTTACTTTTTCAGCATTAAAATCAAAGTTCACAGCAGAAAGCTCAGGGGGCTATCCGGTGAGTTTATGAACTTCTTAACGGAGAACATCACCGGTTACAGCCTGATTAAATCCTTTACCGCAGAGAAAAATCAACAGATCCAGCATCTCAAACACAGTAAGCAGCTGATAAATCAGAATATACTGGTAAACATCCTGGGAACGCTCTCCGGAACATCAACCGGACTGGTGGCCTGGGGTGGGTATTACCTGATTCTCTGGATCGGCGGGATGAAGGTGATTCACAATGATTTCACCCTGGGTACACTTTTAGCCTATACCGCTTATTTC
>JBARPA010000121.1:0-6258 GCA_049642665.1 Candidatus Zixiibacteriota bacterium | reverse complement strand
CTACACCTAGTAGGCCCACCTTGCCTACAAGGTGGGATCTGGACAAAATTGGAGTGTGAACCTTCAGGTTCACCTTATTTTTGTGATGTCTTGAAAGTGAAGCTAAAGCTTCACACTCCATATCTTTCTGGCGGACACAGAGGTCCGTCCCTACTCTTTTAGATACAATTAGGAGATGAATTCTACTACTGTCTCAATATGAGGGGTATGGGGGAACATGTCCACGGGTTGGACTTGACTTAGCTTATACCCTCTCTCGCAGAAAAGCTTTAAATCTCGGGCTAATGTGGCGGGATTGCAGGAGACATATATCAGCTTTTCTATTTTTATATCGCTCAGATATTCTACCACGTTGGGATGAAGTCCTGCCCTGGGGGGGTCGACTACCACTATATCAAATTTCTCACCTCTGGTAATAAGCTCAGATAGAACCTTTTTTGCCTCTCCGCAGATGAACTCGCAATTTGATACTTTGTTCTTCTGGGCATTTCTCTGTGCATCCTCAACTGATTGAGCCAATGATTCCACTCCGATGACATTTTTGGCTTGAGGTGATAAATAAATCGAGATGGTCCCGATCCCGCAGTATAAATCTAATACATTTTCCTCTCCCTTAAGATCAGCGAAATCTTTAACCACGTTATAAAGCTTTTCCACCTGGTAACTGTTGGTCTGGAAAAATGAGTTGGCTGAAAGATCAAAAAGAAAATCGCCGACTTTCTCGGTTATAAAGTCTTTCCCATCTAAAAGCACTTCCTCCTCACCCACAGCAATAGTTGCCAGCCTTGAATTTATGTTTCGCACCACACTCTGTATCTTTGGGAACTTTTCCAAAAGACCTTTTGCGAACTCCTCCTGATAGGGGAAATCACCTTTGTTGGTCACCAGGTTGACCATAACCTCTGATGTGTTCTTTGCCTCCTTTACAGATAAATATCTCAGGAATCCTTGATGTTTTTTCAAATCATAAGTGGAAAGTTTTTTATCTTTAAAAAATTTCCTTGTCCAGTCAACTATCTGATTAGATAGTTCTGACTGCAAATAGCACTCTCTCAGATCAAAGACCCGGTCGTATCGACCTCGGTAATGAAGGCCCAAGATCAACTCCCCGGCCTCATTTTCTTCAAAGGAGAACTCCATCTTGTTTCTATAAAAATAGAGCTTTTCTGATTCGATGATTGGATTTATTTCTATATCTTTGAAGCCCCCGATATGAACCAGGCTGTCTTTTACCTGTTTGGTTTTATACTGAAGTTGTTCCTGATATTTCAGATTCTGTAGCATGCAGCCCCCGCAATATCCGAAATGAAAACATCTGGGCTTTGTTCTTTTATCCGATTCTCTGATTATCTCCAGGGCCTCAGCCTCAGCAAATGATCTTTTCCTTTTTAATATTCTGGCTTTGATCATATCGCCGGGAACAGCGTTATTGACCAGAACCACCATCCCCTCCAATTTAGCCACACCCTTCCCCCCAAAAGCCAGGTCGAAGACCTCCAGCTCAACTATCTCACCCTTTTTGGTTGGGTTAAATTGATGCATTATGATTTGCTTTTCAGATAGTTTAAAAGGCCTCCGGCTTCGGTGATCTCAGATTCCAGTCCGGAAAGCTGAATTCCCTGGATTACCTCTCCACTGTTGAGATTTTTCATTTTTCCTGTTTCTAAATCGATTTCCAACTTATCTTTTGTTTTGACCTTTATTGAGATCCCCGGGCATTCCAGAAGGGGGAAGCCTGAATTGATGGAATTGCGGTAGAAGATTCGGGCAAAGGATTCTGCCACCACACAGCCCACCTTGTTTTCCATAAGGCAGATCACCGCGTGTTCTCTTGAGCTTCCGCATCCGAAATTCTTGCCTGCTACCACTATATCATCAGGTTTAACTTCTTTGGCGAAGTTTTCCATTCCCGGAACGAATTCCATTGCATGGCGGGCCATCTCCTTGGGATCGGTCAAGGGAAGATATTGTCCGTGATAGATCTGATCGGTGTCGATATCATCCCCCACCAGCCAGGCTCTGCCTTTAATTTTCCTTTTCACATTTTTCCTTTTTTGACCGACTTTTGGTTTAAAAGACAATAACTTACAGGAAATACTTTATTTTTTATAGTTTACACTTTCTAATATACCTATGCTTTAGGGTATGTGTCAAATAAAATAATATCCTCAAGCGTTGTAGATTTACAAGCGATATACATAATAAGGATTGACAAATTAGGTAAATGTGTTATAATGATAGTAGAAAAAGCAGCTTTGGGCCGCCAAAAGGAGTAAAAATGCGAAAATCCCTGGTCTGCTTGTTTTTTTTGGTAAATCTATTCGTTTTCTTAGGTTTTTGTCTTCAGATTCAGGCCAAAACTACTCATCTTAGCCTGAGCTTCACTATGGATGATCTCAGGATTGAAAAGGCGAGGGATTTTGACCGGGTTTTCCTCAAAAACACCGATATTCTTGGGAAATCCGGCGAGCCAATGCTGCCAGCAAAGTTGATCCGGATTATCATCCCGGTTGAACAGAGGATCGCATCGGTAAGAATAGTAAGCAAAAAGCTTCAAACCATTCCTGGAAATTACAAAATATATCCAATTCAGCCTGAACTGCCTTTATCCCAAATTGTCGGAAAGGACGGAAAAATCGACTTCATATTACCTGATCCCCGAATCTATGGTTCAAATTCTGAGTTTCCGGGTGAATCAGCTAAGGTTTTATCATACGGTTTTATGGCCGGACATCATATTGCTACTTTAGCCATCTATCCTTTACAGTATATACCCAACCAGGGAAAACTAACCTTTATTAGTAATCTGGAACTGGAATTGATCTACCAGCCATCTGAGAGAAGGCCTCTTTCATTTTCCCATAGATCCAGAAGGGCTAAACAAATATACTCCAGGGCTGTTAAGTCAATGGTGATTAATCCGGATGATGTAGATTTAACCCAGCAAAGGCTTTTATCCCCAACCCAGGAAACCGAGGTGGAATATGTTATCATCACCACCTCTGGTTTTGCCGCCTCCTTTCAGCCATTAGCCGATTGGAAAACCAAAAAGGGTGTGCTGGCTGAAGTTTACACTGTTGAATGGATAACTGCAAATTACTCCGGCGGGGACACCCAGGAACAGATCCGAAACTTCATCCGGGATATGTATCAGAACCACGGAACCATCTGGGTTTTGCTGGGGGGTGATGTGGATTATGTGCCCCACAGGATTGCCTGGGCTTTTTATAATGAAGGTGGCTGGAATGACGAGATACCGGCTGATTACTATTATTCAGACTTGGACAGCAACTGGAACGCAGATGGTGATACCATCTATGGCGAGTGGGAGGATGAGGTGGATATGTATCCGGATGTTTTTGTGGGCAGGGTGCCTGCTAATAATCCGAGCCAGGTTTTCTACTTTATAAACAAAACCTTAGAATACGAGGTTACTCCTCCAGCTGATTATATGTTGAATATTCTGCTCACAGGTGAGGTTTTGTGGGCCAGTCCCTATACCCCGGGAGGAGTTCTTAAAGATTACATAGATTCAGCCTATATTCCAGACCGCTTTGATTCCACCATAACCAAACTCTATCAAAGTTTGGGAAACCTGAACCTCAACTCCTTTCGGGATGCCTTTAACTCCGGGCAGAACATCATAAATCACTATGGTCACGGAAACGTCACCGGATTCGGAATTGGTCTGGACTCCTGGAACACAGGCAATATGAGTGCACTGACCAATGCGCCCCATCACTCCATCCTTTACACCATCTCCTGCTTATCCAATGCCTTTGATTTCAGCGATTGTTTAGGGGAATCCTTCATCAAAAATACAAATGGTGGCGGCGTTGCCTATATTGGCAACTCAAGATATGGCTGGGGTTCTCCCGGAAATCCAACTGAGGGATCGGGTCCCAAACTGGATAGACGTTTCTTTGAAGAGCTTTTCGTTAACCAAAGCTATCATGTGGGTCAAACCCTATCTTATGCCAAAGCCTATTATGCCTCCTCAGCTCAAAGTAATCAATATCTGAGATGGACCCTTTATGCCCTGAACCTATTAGGGGATCCGGAACTTCCTGTGTGGACCGATATCCCAGGGCAACCTGAGGTGAGCTACCCCGAAAAGATTTTAACCGGAATGCAAAATTTAGAAGTTCTGGTAGAAAATGAGGGAACACCGGTGGAACAAGCTCTGGTTTGCCTGAACAATAATCTCGACTTATACTTGAGAGAAACCACCTCAGAACAGGGAATAGCAACCTTCAATTTCGAAGTACCTGACACAGGCGAAATTCACATTGTGGTCACGGCAAAAGACTGTTTACCTCATCAGGACACCATCCTGGTTTTAAACTATTTCCCTGGGGATGCAAATGGTGACACAGAAGTTACCATCGCTGATGTGGTCTTTATAATCAACTATCTTTTCAACAGCGGGGAAGCACCAGACCCTGTTGAACGGGGTGATGCTGATTGTGATGGAGAGGTTAAGATCGCAGATGCGGTTTATCTTATAAATTATCTTTTCAAAGGAGGATCTGAGCCTTGCTCATAGCTTAGTACTCGTCTGCTATCCTCCGATAAAGAATCCTACGCTTTCAGGAGCTGTAGGATTTTTTATTTTCCCCCAAATTGATAAGATCCCCAAAAGATGAAACAGATAGAATAATAATTAATCTTGTGATCCATGACAATATGCTCCAGAACCTGACTTAAGTCAGGTTCTGGTAACCATTACTGGCAAGAATCATAAAAATAAATTGTTGCACTCTTGAAAAGGTTATCTTATAATTATCAGTTCAATTCATTGGGAGGTAATATGAAAAAGAAAAATCCCTGGGTGGCAGCCATCCTGAATTTCATTTTCCCTGGAATAGGTTTCGCCTATCTGGGGTCAACTGTTCTCTTTGTGTTCGGCATCGCCCTTTTTATCTCTAATCTGGTCATTCAGATAATTTACTATCAGCATACCGTGGGTATGGCTGATAGACCTGTATTCTGGGTTTTTTCCGGGGTGGCTGAGCTGTCGCTGGCTGCCATTACCTTTGTCCTTACCCAGATCCGTAACAAAATCGTTGAGAGCTAATCTGGTAACTCCGCCAAAAACATATAGCCAGAACCTGACTTAAGTCAGGTTCTGCTTTTGATTGGGATTGCAACAATGAATTTTTACATTTTAAATTTGGCTTTTCAAAGGAGGTATAATGGGATGAAATCTTATACTGAATATCTCTGGTTTAATACCAGAAAGCATCGGGAGTTTGTTAATATCACAGATAAAGTTGAGAATGCGCTGGACAAAAGCAAGATAAAAGAGGGATTTATTCTGGTCTCGGCCATGCACATCACCGCTTCGGTCTATGTGAACGACGATGAGTCGGGCTTGATTCAGGATATCCAGGAATGGTTACAGAAACTTGCCCCAGAAGGACCTGCATACAGACATCATCGAACCGGTGAGACCAATGGGGACGCCCATCTGAAAAATCTCTTAATGCATCACCAGGTTATTATTCCGGTGACCGAAGGAAGGTTAGATTTCGGACCCTGGCAGCAGGTTTTCTACGGGGAGTTCGATGGCCAGAGAAGAAAAAAAGTGGTAATAAAGATAATCGGAGAATAGCTTTTTCACTTGAAAGATATGATGCTTTATTTTTATTGACAATTTATCCTTCTATCCATACTTTTTTTATTCCATATATCTTTTTCTGGATATAAGAAAATGAGATTCAGATTAAAGCCTGCAATTTTGATTCTTCTCAGTTACGTTGCTGCAATAACTCTGGGAACCATTCTTTTGATTTTGCCCATCTCCTCTGTGGAGGGTAAACTTTCCTTGATAGATTCTATTTTCACTGCCACCTCCGGGATCTGCGTTACCGGCCTGGTGGTGGTGCCCACCGGAACTCATTTCACCCTTTTCGGCAAATTGGTTATTATGGGATTGATTCAATTGGGTGGCTTGGGCATTATGACCTTCTCCACTCTGATGTTTTTATCGGTGGGCTTCAGGATCTCATCCTCTCACCGGTGGGTGATCCAGGAATCATTCACCCACACCCCCACCTCTGATCTTTTTCCTCTTCTCAGGTCAATTTTCATCTTTACCTTCTCGGTTGAGCTTTTGGGTGCTATAATTTTCTTTTTTCACTGGCACAAAGACTTTCCCGGAACTCAGGGAATTTTCTATTCTTTGTTTCATTCCATCTCCGCTTTCTGCAATGCCGGATTCTCTTTGTTTGATCAAAGCTTTTTGCAGTATCGGGG
>JBARPA010000120.1:0-1944 GCA_049642665.1 Candidatus Zixiibacteriota bacterium | reverse complement strand
TCCCTGGAGAAAAGCACGCTGTCAAAAGTTTCTCTGGAATATGTGCCGGGTCGATTAGACCAGTCGACCATGATAGCTAATAACTTAAGTGTATCACCTGTAAAACGGTACGAGGCTATCTTAATACTATCCTGGAGGGTAAGTTTAGATTCAGGCACTTTTCTAAATTGCATTTCAATTATCTCCTCCGGAACATCCCACAAGATACCCCTGGAAAGGTCAACGGCAGAAGCAAAGTGTGGGACTACCATTATAGTAAATCCGCAGATGACTAAGACCTGTACTATCTTTTTCATAAATCCTCCAGGTAAAAATATTAAGTCTTAAGATACATAGTACACTCATCTCCACAGGTGCAGAGGTGACAAAATAAATCGCTTAAAAGTAATCTTTACATAAATAATATAACACTTTAAAGCCTTTTGTCAAGCCGTTTCAAGTTCAATCCTTCTCAGATCAAGCCGAAATCTTCTTGTACCCTTTTTCGTTTTTGTACATGCTGCTGGCATACATTTAAAATTATATGTTCCAATAGAGGATATGGAAAATCATAAAGTAAAAAAGCGGAGGAATGAATCCTCTGTTCAGGAATAGAGCTGCGGGTAGGACAAGGTCTCCCGACCTTGTCTTTAAAGCTCTGGGTCAGGAGACCCAGAGCTAACCTCAAATGTTATTAACAGGGTGGTGGCCCACTTTTGAAGAGATAATTCACTAAATAAACAGCATCGCTAATGGTTACCTCACCATCACAATTGGCATCACCACTTTCAATAGGTTCCGGAGCAGAACCACTCTTGAATAGGTAGTTTATGAGATAAACTACATCAGAGATAGTTGTTGCCCCATCCCCGTTGGCATCACCGCGTAAGATGACACCGAAGCTCCAGGTTTCAGTCGACCAGATTTCTGCTCCCCGGTTGTCGTAAGATTTAGCCTTCCAGTAATATTCGCCGGTGTCAAGAGTGTCCGAATAACTGCTGGTCAGGAGACTATCATGGATGATTGTGGAATCAGGATGAAATTCTGAGGAAGTGCTGACAAACAGAGCATACCTGACCGTATCCTCAGCATCGTAATCTTCAGCGTTCTGCCATTCGAAGGTTAACTTAGCCGAAACAAAGGCGCTGTCCTCAGGCCAAAGCAGTGAAAAAGGGCATGGAGCACAATTCGGCCACTCGGGGAAGGAGTCCACCCCGTCGCCGGGTCCGGGAATCTCGTATCGATCAGGGTAGCCGGGATTGACGCAACAGTCAGACCAGGAATTACCAGTATCCGCCAGGTTCCAATGGTTATAATCATCATCAGTCATCTCAAATGCATTATAATATCCATTATTGGCGAATTCATTTCCCCAAAAAATGTTATCTTGTGAATCAAAAAGCTGTGCGCCATACAATGTGTTGCCTATAAAGTCATTTCCCGTGATATAATTATTGTTGGAGTACGAAAGCCCTAATCCCCCCATGTTCCCGCTCGCGATATTCCCATCTAAGGTGTTGCCAAAACCAAAAAGTATTGCTAATCCTCCTGTAGTATTGTGATTTATAGTATTACTATCTACATAATTACTGTCTGATACCACAATCACTATTCCCGCCTGATTGGAATCTGCAACATTAGATGCTAAAATATTATTCTTGCCACCCGACAAAGAAATCCCCCACTGCTCATTGTTGTTTGCAGTATTGCCAGACACATCATTAGCATAGGCGTCAGTTAACACAATCCCAAACACATTGTTATTTGCTGTGTTATTCCATAGATCGTTACTACTGTCACCATAAACTAAATAAAACCCATAACTGTCAAAATCTGCTGTATTACCGATTAGAGTGTTTTCGTCAGAACGATCCAAATAAAACCCATAAGTGTCAAAATTTGCTGTATTACCGCTTAGATAGTTTCTGTCAGCGGGACTTAAATAAAACCCATAAGTGTTAGAAT
>JBARPA010000119.1:0-1949 GCA_049642665.1 Candidatus Zixiibacteriota bacterium | reverse complement strand
AATCTGGACCTGCACCCTGTGATCCTGATGACAATGGAATTCCAGATTGTTAGTAGAGTTTCGATAAGGTCAGGAGTCCTTATCCTGCACATCTCATATTTCTAAATAACTTCTTCACTGAATTTGTTCTGACCTTAAAAACTTGCATTTTCTTGTTGACTCAAAAGCAGAATCTATTAATATTAAACTTAAGAATCGGGAATGCCCTGAGTTCCAGAATATATTAAGAAATATGCCGAGTATGATGATTCCAGGGAGTAGAGGTCAATGGCTATCCTGAGGAGACTTTCAGAGGCGAGAAAAAAAGAGATTTTAGGTGTTCTGCTTTTTGCCTTAGCTTTTTATGTCTTTTTGAGCCTTTTAACCTATAATCATGATCACGATCTAAAGGTGATCCAAAAAGGGGTGAGCCTGAGCCATCCGGGTAAAGCTTTCTCCGAGAAAATTGAAAACCAGGGTGGACTGGTGGGTGCTTTTGTCTCCTATGGGCTGTATTATATCCTGGGTTATTCGGTCCTGCTTTTTCCCTTATTTTTAGTTTTTTGGGGAGTGAATAAATTATTTAAAATCAAGATCGCTTTTACCCTTAAGAAATTCCTGTACTTTTTCGTTTTTCTTTTGCTTCTGGGCGGGCTTTTTTCATTGTCCACAATAGCTCAGGAAAAACCCTTTGACTTTAACACAATTACACTGGGGGGATGGTGCGCCACCAGCCTGGCACTTCTTAGTCTGAAACTATTCGGTGTTGCCGGATCCTACACCATCGGCATCACTTTCCTGATCGTTTTGATGATTGCAATAACTCCTTTGCGAATAAAACATATTCTGGTAAGTTTCAGGCTGGTTTTCGAGGCTATGAAGGACCTGACGGAGAAGTTGACGGAGAAAAGGAAAATAAGTAAAGCTAGAATCAAAAAGGAACCTGAACCCGAGGTGGAACTGCCTGTGCATAAGGTCTCAGAAGTTCATAAAGAGGTCATCACCAGGAAAGAACCAAAGGAGCAGAAAAAAGAGCCTGAGGTAAAAGTGACCAGGGTCATTTATGAAGGAGAGGGATACGATTTCCCTGATCTAAAACTTCTAACTGAGCCTCCATCTGTAAAACCTTCAGTTACCCAGGAGGAGCTGAATCAAACCGCCAAGGCCTTGAGGGATACCCTGGAGACCTTTGAGGTGAGAATCGAGGGCGAAGCCATTGAACTATTCCCCGGGCCGGTGATAACCCGGTATGAATTCAAGCCTGCCCCGGGCATTAAGGTCAACCAGGTGGTGGGATTAGCAGACGACTTAGCTTTAGCCCTGCAGGCCAGGAGGATAAGAATTGTGGCTCCGGTTCCGGGAAAAGCTGCTATCGGTGTGGAGATACCTAACCGTTCCCCTCAGGTAGTTTACTTAAAAGAAATTTTAAGCTCTCCTGCTTTTCAGAACTCATCCCACAAATTAGCTCTGGGCCTGGGAAAGACCACCTGGGGAGAACCCTTTGTTGCAGATTTAGCCATGATGCCCCATCTTTTAATAGCCGGGGCTACCGGATCGGGCAAAAGCGTCTGTTTGAATTCCATTATCACCAGCTTTTTGTATCGACTTCACCCGGACGAGGCCAGATTCATTATGATCGATCCCAAGATGCTGGAGTTAACCGTGTATGAGGGAATACCCCATCTGGAAAAGCCGGTGGTAACCAATCCCAAGCTGGCTGAGAGAATCCTGAACGAGTGTGTGGTGGAGATGGAGGAGAGATACAAAAAACTGGCACGGGCTGGAGTAAGGAGCATAGAGGATTATAATAAAAAGAAAAAGCCCCTTCTCCCCTACCTGATAATAACCGTGGATGAGCTGGCCGATTTGATGATGGCTAGTTCCACCCGTATTGAGGCTTTGATCACCCGGCTGGCACAGATGGCCAGGGCCGTGGGAATCCATCTGATCCTGGCCACCCAGAGACCATC
>JBARPA010000118.1:0-10924 GCA_049642665.1 Candidatus Zixiibacteriota bacterium | reverse complement strand
TGATTGTATGCTCCCAGATGCTCTGGCAACATACCATTGAAGTCAAATCTCGATTGATCTTTAATCTCCTCTACCCCCAAAACAATGACACCTCCGTCTCTAATATTGGCCATCCCTAATATCGTCTTAGTAATTTTTGCCTTGGTTGTATGGTCTTTCCAATCCTTTGATGCTTTATATTCGAGATTTCTCTCCTCTCTGCCAGATTTGACTAACTCAAGTAATTCTTTTTGAGGTGGGTTTTGGTCCTTCATTTTTAAGCCACAGGTTTAAAATTTCTGCATTTGCTCGTTCGCCGCTTTTTCAGTAGCCAACCTCGAATACTCTAAAGTATGCAGAGATTTCATCTTCTATCATCGTTTTTGGAATTTACATTCCATTCCTCTCAATGTCAAACAAAAAAGCGAAGCCTTTAGGACTCCGCTTAAACTCTCTACTCTTCACTCTAAACTTTAAACTTTATAAAATGTACCTGCTCAGATCCTCATCTTTTACGATACTCTGCAGGTTATCATTTACCATTTTCTTGGTGACCCGAATCTTTCTTGAATCCAGATCAGGGATTCTGAACATCACATCCTCCAGCAAGGTGGTCATAATGGTGTGCAGCCTTCGGGCACCGATATTTTCGGTTCTGTCGTTAACCAGGCTGGCGATTTTAGCTACTTCTCCAATAGCATCGGAGGTGAAGCTGATATCCACTCCCTCTGTATCTAAAAGTGCGGTGTATTGTTTTATAAGTGCGTTTTTGGGTTCAGTCAGAATCCTTACAAAATCTTTCTGGGTTAAGCTGCTTAATTCTACTCGGATGGGAAACCTTCCCTGCATCTCGGGTATTAAATCGGACGGTTTGGAGGAATGAAATGCACCCGCTGCTATGAAAAGGATATGATCCGATTTGACCATTCCGTATTTGGTCATCACCGACGTCCCTTCAACAATGGGTAAAAGATCACGCTGAACTCCTTCCCGGGATACGTCCGGACCATGCTTTGACTTCTCCCCGGCGATCTTGTCTATCTCATCCACGAAGATTATCCCTGAGTTTTCCGCCCGGTTGATAGCCTCGGAGATCACCTCATCTATATCAATTAGCCTGGAGATCTCCTCCTGGGTTAATATCCTTTTAGCCTCATCCACTGTTACCTTTCTCTTTTTGGTCTTTTTAGGCATCATTCCCGAGAACATCTCCTGAAAGTTGATACCCAGCTCCTCAATTCCCTGAGGTGAAAAAATCTCAATTATGGGAAACCTTTCATCCTGTCTCTGGATCTCCACATATCTTTTACCCAGTTTCCCCTGGTGAAGCTGTGCTCTGAGTTTTTCCCTTGTTCTTTCCCTTGTAGTTTCCACATTCTCCTCGATATTTGAGGACAAATTGGAGCGATCCACCTGTTTCCTTTTAGGTGGGAGAGGAAGAAGTAGATCCAGAATTCTTTCATCTGCTAAAAACTCAGCCTTCCTGCTGACCTCATCAGCTTTTTCCCTTTTGACCATGCCAACAGACAGATCGGTCAGGTCTCTGACCATGGATTCAACGTCCCTTCCCACATAGCCCACCTCGGTATATTTGGAGGCTTCCACCTTTATAAATGGAGCATTGGCCAGGTTGGCCAACCTCCTTGCGATTTCGGTTTTACCCACTCCGGTGGGACCTATCATTATGATATTGTTGGGCATTATCTCATCTTTTAAATCCCCCTTAACCTGCTGGCGTCTCCATCTGTTTCTCAGAGCAATGGCAACAGATTTTTTTGCTTTGTCCTGGCCGATGATATATTTATCTAATTTAGCTACGATTTGCTGAGGAGTAAATTCTTTCATTTGCTTCTCCTGTCCCATGTTGTAATCAAAGTTCCTCTATGAAAAAACTCTGATTAGTATAAACACAGATGGATGCAGCGATTTCCAGGGACTTTTTTACGATCCCCTTGGCATCCAGATTGGAAAACTCCGTCAAAGCCCGCGCTGCAGCCAGAGCATAAGCTCCTCCGGAACCAATAGCTATTATCCCATCATCCGGCTCGATCACATCCCCATTTCCGGAGATGATCAGGGCATGTTCCTTATCCAGCACAGCCAAAAGGGCTTCCAGTCTTCTGAGATATTTATCGGTTCTCCAATCCTTGGCCAATTCCACAGCTGCTCGTGGGAGGTTGCCGTGATATTTTTCGATTTTCGACTCAAATCTTTCGAAAAGGGTGAAGGCATCGGCTGTGGCCCCGGCAAAGCCCGCCAGTATCTTTTCATTGAATAGCTTGCGCAGCTTGTTGGCATTCTGTTTCAATATGGTATTCTCCATGCTTACCTGCCCATCCCCGCCAATGGCCACCTTGCCTTTATGTCTTATCCCGATAATGGTAGTGGATCTCATTTCTTTGCTCCAGAGTATTTGATTTCCCCTCCGTTCAAACAGAAATCTACTTTTCCGCTCTTGGATGAGCCTGTTTGTAAACCTTTTTCAGTCTATCCATTGTTACGTGAGTATAAATCTGGGTGGTGGAGAGTTTTTTATGACCCAAAAGCTCCTTTACTGCCATAAGATCGGCTCCGGCATCCAGAAGATGGGTGGCAAAGCTATGTCTGATGATATGGGGAGAAATCTTTTTTTTCTCGGTAATCTTAGATAAATATTTCTTGACTATTCGGGAGATCCCTCTTGAGGAAAGTCTTTTTTTGAACTTATTGATGAAAACCGCCTCGTTCTCCAGAAATGAAAGCCTTTTCCTTTCATCAAGATAAATTCTTAGGGCTTTCAATGCTTTTCTGCCCACAGGGATCACCCTTTCCTTTTTCCCTTTTCCCATGACCCGGACTGTCTCCCCATTGAAATCAAATGAGGATATGTCAAGCTGAGTCAGCTCATCAAGTCTCATGCCCGTGCTGTAAAAGACTTCCAAAATAGTCAAATCACGAAGAAGCCAGAGCCTTTTTCTCTCTGAGGAATAGGTACCTTTTAGTTCAGGATGATCGAAGAGAGTTTTCATTTCCTCTATTGTCAGGATATCAGGCAAAATCTTCCTCAGCTTGGGGGTCAAAAGATATGATGAGGGATCAGATTTGATTTTACCCTCTCGTAACAGAAACTTGAAAAAGGATCTGATGGCTGACGCTTTGCGAGCGATGCTCCTGTTTTCCAACCCCTTTTGCTTAAGATGAACCAGGGAATCGCGAAGATCATTTCTCAGGATTCTGGAGACGTAAATTTGAGTATTTTTCCTTTTGCCCCGGAGAAAGGCAAAAAGATCAGTCAGATCATTCCCATAAGAGGTCAAGGTATGAGAAGAGAGATTTTTCTCTGACTTAAGATAGGAGAGGAACTCCTTAATCTGGATTTCAATCTTTTGCATCTTCTTTATTTAATTCGGGGGAAGGGGTCTCAACGGTTTTCTCGTATTTACACTTAAGGCATTGTAGGGTTTCGCCTTTGGATTTAGTTTTTTTCAACACCAGAAACTCAGACCCACATTCCGGGCATCTTTCTGTAACTGGTTTATACCAGGTAGCAAAATCGCATTGGGGGTATTTGGAGCATCCATAAAAAACTCTGCCCTTTTTCGTTTTTTTCTCCACTATCTCCCCTTCACATCCCTCTTTAGGACATTTTATCTTAAGGGAAAAAGACCTGGTATTTTTACATTCCGGAAAACGGGAGCAGGCCAGAAACTTGCCGAACTTTCCCGTTTTTAAAACCATGGGTGCACCACAGTTTTCACATTTTTCCCCTTGAACCAAAGCTTCATCCTCTTTGGAGTTTAAGGGCTTGGTGTTTTTGCAATCGGGATAAGCGGAACAAGCCAAAAACTTCCCGTTTCTACTCCATTTTATCACCATGGGGCTCCCGCATTTATCACACATCACATCCGTTTTTTCCTCTAACTGTTTCCTTATCTCAGATTTCTCCTTTTCCACCTTTTCCAGGGTGGCGCTGAACGGGATGTAGAAATCCTTTAATACCTTAACCCAATTGCACTCGCCCTCGGCAATTTTATCCAGTTCCGCCTCCATATCAGCGGTGAAGTTTACATTGAAGATCTGAGGAAATTGTTCCACCAGGATTTTATTCACCGTCTCTCCCAGATCCGTGGGGAAAATCTTTCTCCTCTCAGTTGAAACATACTTTCTCTCTTTGATGGTATAAACGATCTGGGCGTAGGTTGATGGACGTCCGATCCCTTTGGACTCAAGCTCCTTTATCAAACTGGCCTCGGTGAACCTGGGAGGTGGCTTGGTGAAGTGCTGTTCCGGGTTCAGTTCTAAAAGATCAAGCCCATCCCCTTCCTGAAGTTGAGGTAAAGAATCTTTTTCCTCCTCTGGACCGTTTTCCTTTACCTCCTTATAGATTTTCTGGAAGCCATCAAAGATTAAAACCGAACTGGAGGCTCTGAAAAGATACCTCTCAGCCTGGATATCCACCGAGGTGAGATCATATAGGGCATCGCTCATCTGAGAGGCGAGGAAACGGGACCATATCAGCTTATAAACTCTGAATTGATCTTTAGTGAGATACCTTTCTATTTTATCCGGGGCGTATTCCAGAGAAGTGGGACGAATGGCCTCGTGAGCTTCCTGGGCAGCTTTTGGAGGTTTGAATTTCCTGGACCTGGGAGGGAGATAATCTTTACCATAGGTTTCCTGGATAAAGCCCTTGGCTTTGTCAATGGCGGTATCTGACACCCTTACCGAGTCGGTTCTTATATAGGTAATCAGACCCACGCTCCCCTTTTCTCCCAACTCCACCCCCTCGTAAAGCTGCTGGGCAACGAGCATGGTTTTCCGGGAAGGAAAATATAATCTTCTGGCCGCATCCTGCTGCAGGGTGCTGGTGATATAGGGAGGATAGGGAGATTTTTTTCTCCTTTGAGTTCTTATCTCGGTAACCTTAAACCTCTTTCCCCTTATATCCTCAACCAGATCTGAGGCCTCCTCTTGAGATTTAATTTCAATCTCCTTCTGGTCCACCTTAAATAACTTGGCCGAGAAGGTTTCCTTTTTGGGGGTTTCCAGAAGAGCTTTTATGGTCCAATATTCCTGGGGGGCAAATCCTTTGATCTCTTGTTCCCTCTCACAGATGATACGTAAAGCAACAGATTGCACCCTTCCTGCACTCAATCCCCGGTAAATGGTCTTCCATAAAAGCGGGCTCACTTTATATCCCACCAATCGATCCATGATTCTTCGAGCCTGCTGCGCCTGTACTCTGTTCATGTCAATCCGGCCCGCATCCTTGATTCCGTCGAGCACCGCCTGTTTTGTGATCTCGTTAAATGAAGCCCGGTAAACTTCAGGGTTGACCTTCCCTATTTCCTGGGAGATGTGCCAGGCAATGGCTTCACCTTCCCGGTCCGGGTCCGGGGCCAGATACACCTTGGAGGCTTTCTCCGCCAGTTTCTTCAGGCTTTGAATTATTTTTTTCTTCCCTTTTATTATCACGTACTCCGGTGCAAAATCATTCTCCACCTTCACTCCCAGTTTTCTCCGGGGAAGATCCTTTACATGTCCCTTGGAGGCATCCACCTCCCAACCCCGACCCAGAAATTTTTTCAGAGTCTTGGTTTTGGTAGGAGACTCCACTATGACTAAATTCATACCCACCGCCATTTATTAAAAATGTTTTTGAGGATAGAAATCTTTATATAATTAATCTAATTTTTGGGATAATCGAATTTTATCTTTCCCTGGAGAAGTTCCTCCAAAGCCTCAATGGTAACCTTTTCACCCGGTTTTTCCGCTTTCTCCTCCTCGATCAGCTGCTCCTGTTCCTTTAATCTTTGCTCGTTTATTTTACGGGCTCTTTTGGCTGCTATTATAACTGCAGCATATCTATTACCCGTCAGATTCTCCAACTTATCCAAGGATTTAAAGTTCATTTTTTAATCCCTTTATGTATTAGTGATTTTTTCCAATTCTTAAAGTCGAATCTGGATGTTTTATGAAGTTGAGTTAAGATGATGCTCTCAATCAGGTTCACGGTCTGGTTTAGATTGCTATTCACCACGACATAGTCGTAGTTCGGCAGGAATCTTATTTCCTTTAATGCGGCATTCAATCTGAGATCTTGTAGATTTTTGACTTCTGCTCCTCTCTTCCTCATCCTCCTCTTCAACTCTGTGAAGGAAGGCGGTAACACAAAAACCAATACGCTTTGCGGATATTTTCGTTTGATCTCCAAGCCTCCCCTGACATCTAAAACCATTAATAAAACCTTCTTCTCCCTTAAGGCCTTTCTAACGAATTTTTGGGGTGTACCATAATAGCTTTCGTAAACTTCAGCCCATTCAATCAGCTCTCCTTTTTTGATCTTTTTTAAAAATGCTTCCCTGCTTAAAAAAGAGTAATCTTTCCCCTCCTTTTCACCTTTCCTTTTGTCTCTGGTGGTAAAGGAAACGGACTTCATAAACTCTGGATGTCTGGACAAGAGTTTCTCGGCTATAGTTGTCTTACCTGTTCCAGAAGGAGAGGAAATCACTAATAAAAGAGCTTGTTTACCCAATTTGATTCCCTTTTTTAAATCACAAAAATGTTTACTTTCCTTGAAATATATCGGTTGAAGATTTTCACCTCATCTTTAAATCATACTACTTGATAAAATGAAAAGATGATTCGAAATTATATCTTGCTTCCAATGGCTCATCTATTGTTAAAAAGAAAATTAAAGTAAGGTGAGTTTTCACTCTATGTTTTGTACCTGCTCTCTGAGTTTTTCTGTTTCCTCTTTTAAAAAGATAACCTTCTTTGAGATATCGGTATGGCTGGCTTTGGCTCCGATGGTGTTAGTTTCTCGGTTCATCTCCTGCAGAAGAAAGGTCAACCTTTTCCCCACAGAAGCTCCCTCCTCCAGTGCTGAAAGGAACTGTTGATTGTGAGATCGCAGTCTAATGCATTCCTCCGTCACATCGCAGCGTTCCGCCATAAAAGCCACCTCCTGGGCCAGCCTGAGCTCATCCAATTCCTGTCCCTGAAGGACCTCAGAGATTTTGTTCTTTAATCTTTTACGATATTCCTGAACATTCAGGGCTGAGAGTTTTTCGATCTCACCTACAGTTCCATCCAATTTGGATATCCGGGATTTTAGATCCTGGGCCAGCCTTCTGCCTTCATTTTTTCTCATCTGGTTGAACTCATTTAAGGCAATCTGGGTTACCTCTTTTACGATCTCCCATGCCTTCTCCAGGTCATATTCGTCCCTATCCACCTTCATCAGATCAGGAAGATTCACAAAGTTATCAATTTCGATCTCACCTGACAGACCATATTTCTCCTTCAGCTCTTTAAAAAGATTGTAATATACATCTGCAGCCTCATGGTTCAATTTAACGTAGCTGGAGACAGGCAAATTCTCTTCCCAGGAAAGGGTATAGTTGATCTTCCCCCGGGAAATGGTCTTTAGAATCATCTCCTTGATTTGGGGCTCAAGTGAGGTGAGAAACTTGGGCAGCCTGAACTGAATCTCGCAGAAACGGTTATTAACCGAAAACATCTCTACTGCCGCTTTGACATCGTCTCTTAAAAGCTCGGCTTTGCCAAAGCCTGTCATGCTTGCAATCATAACTCTAAACCAAATAAATATTATAAACAATTACCAAGAATTGTCAACCACTTTCTTTGAAATAGTATTTTCTTCCACTTATATAAATAGATTTACAAAAAGAATTTTTGATTATTTGACTTTGCTCTTTAAAAGGTAAAAATAAAAAGAAGGGGAATTTCTCGAATTCAAGAAATTCCCCCCTGATTTAGTAAAAATCCTGTAGAATCAAAAATTTGTTTATAAAGATTTTTATTTCCCCCCGGATCTGGTCTTGGGAACTACTATTACCGAGTCTTCACTACCGTAAGGATTTCCCACATATTTATGAGCAGTGGGATCATTCAGCCAGTTCCCATCCGCCAGATACTTGAACTTATACTCACCGGCAGGGAGCTTTACTGAAAGCTTCCAGTCCCTCTTTTCCCTTTTCATCCGGTGCTTGGTTCTGTTCCAGTTATTGAAGTCGCCAACTAAAAAGACCTTGTTGGCTTCAACACCGGAAAGGATGAAATTAACCTTTTTGGTTTTAGGGCTTATCTGAACCATCTTACCCTCCTGTTAAGATTAACGAAAATTTTGAAAGCTCAAAAGCCTTTCCATTTTTGTTAATCATATCGTCAAACTTTATCCGCTCTTTAACCTCAATCTCAAAACTGGGTATTTAAGTTAAAGCAAGAAAAAAACCAGGGATAAAGCTTATCCCTTTAAAAGGAATTTTTGCAAATACGTAATCGGCTGCTCCCCTTGCACCACTTTGAAGTTCGGCAGGGAATTAAAAGAAAGATGGATTACTTATCAGAGAAAATAAAAAATCCCTTTCACTCCTTATTTATCATGAAAAGGATCTTTTAATGATTTGTTTTTATTTTTTATTATTTAATATCTTTCAAACCCATCTAATTAAGAGCTTTTAGCTATGGGAAACTGAACCTCGGTTATGTATTCGGATTCGGGTACCCCTTCACCCCCTATAAGATATATCTCCCTGGGCGGCCCGATCATCATATAACCATTTTCCTGTATCCATTGCATTATTTTACCGTATTCCTTTGCTATCTCAGCGTAGGATCCCTTGAGGACAGCGAAAGCTACCTCCTGGGAGGGCAATTCTTTCACTTTAAAGGGTGGATCAGGCTCGAAATCCTCTGGCACGGGCATCCCGATCTCGCACCTTAAGCTCTCCTCTGAAACCACAGAGGGATCGTCATAAAAGATTCCCATGGGTATCCCGGTGATCCCTTTCTGGGCAGTATACTGCCCCAGCTCTTGGAAAACCGGAGTTAATTCCCAGTATGGTCCTGTGTTTTCCAGATAGAGGAAGTTGATCTTCTCTGTGGTTTTAACTTTGATCTCCAACTGAGGTTCTGTTTTCTTTTCCTCTTTTTGGCCACAGGAGATGATGATAAGAAAGAAAATCAATAAAAGAAATATGCTCACTTTCTGGATTTTCATGCCAAACTCCTCCTTCAGATTTTAAAGAGTTAATAATAGATTAAGATTTTTTGGCTGGGGCGCCAGGATTCGAACCTGGGATCCAAGATCCAAAGTCTTGTGTCTTGCCACTTGACGACGCCCCAATATCTACAAATTCTCTCTTGACTTCAATTCACTCTCATAAGCCTCCAACACTCTGTCCTCAATAACTTTACGCATCTCGTTGTTGACCGGATGGGCGATATCTTGATGTGTCCCATCAGGCCTTTTTCTTGAGGGCATGGAAACGAAATAACCTGAGTTGCCATTGATGACCTTTAAGCCTCGCACCACAAACGAGTTATCAAAGGTCACATTGGCAAATGCCTTGAGTCTCTCCTCATCCCTTAGGGTGATCCTTACCTCAGTAATGTCCACTTTATTTCCCTCCTCTGCATGAATAGCTTGCTATGTAACATTTTCCCGATGACACTAAAGTACCAATAAAGGGATTGGTCGTGTCACCCTAATTTGCCACTCTTTACTTTGTAGACTCTTCACCTCCTTGTATCTGGGTTTGTCCAAAAAAATTCCATAAACTGTAAGTCCACTTCCTGACATAGATGTTTTAATTGCCCCAATTTGTTTTAGTTTTTCTCTGAGCCTTTTTAGCTGTGGATACTTTTTTACCGCTGTCTTTTCCAGTTCGTTTTCCCATCCGACCATGGAGTCAAGGAAGCTTTTATTACTTTTATAAATTTTAATTAATTTCCTTTCCCTTGTCAAGTTAATTTTGTAATTTTCATAAACCCAGGAGGTGGGAATTTTTTGATACGGGTTTATCAAAATGATCCAGTAGTCCTGGGGTAACTTTACCTCCCTGATCTTCTCTCCCCTTCCGGTGGTCACGGCCTGCCCCGAGGACAAAAAGAAGGGAACATCCGAACCTATTTTTTTTGCCATCTCCCAAAGCTCTCTTTGAGACAACCTGGTAGCGAAGAGTTTGTTCAAACCCCTTAAGGTGAAAGCGGCGTTGCTGCTGCCCCCACCCAGACCCGAGGAAAGAGGTATTTTCTTTTGAATCTTTATTCTCACCCCTTCATCAATTCCGGTCCGATTAAAATAAATTTCAGCAGCTTTATAAACTAAATTTCTTCTATCAGTGGGAAGTTGAGGATCGTCGGTTTGAACAACTATACCTTTTGGAATCTTATATAAACTTAGCCCATCATAAAGATCCACAGCCTGCATCACCGTGTAAATTTCGTGATATCCATCCTTTCTTTTCCCTAAAACATAAAGACAGAGATTTATTTTGGCGAAGGACTTAAGCCGGATCAAATTAAAACCACCACTCCTTCCAGAAATTATAGTTTATCCTCAATTTGAGATAGAAATTATCTTCATCCTGGTTTTCCTGGTTAAAAGCATTATTTACCTTATTGAAACCTACCCCACCCTGCATTTGGAGTTTAGCATCGGGTTGGAAAGACAAAAGAAGTTGAACAGATCTGGTATACTCAACCACACCGGAGGGAAACTTTTCGTGTCTGGGAACCTTGGGTGGTTGAACCCGGATTCTCCCCTCCCCTTTTCTTCGCTGGGAAAAAGAGAAATCCAGCTGCAGATCGGAATTCAGATGATAAAGAGAGGAAAGGCTAATCAGATCAGCATCCGGCCCCAGAGAACTTCCCATTCCGACGTTATGATGAGTATAAAGGTTCCAGGGTTTGTTCTGTCCGTAGACCCATTTGTTTACCCGGATATATTCAAGGTTTAAAAAGCTCCCCTGCAAATTAAAATAATTAGAGTAATTGGCTCCCAGCCTGAATCCGATCTGGTGAGATTCCGATTGGAAATCATACTGAAAATCATCGATCAGAAACTCACCATAAAGTTCAATATCCTTGATCCTGGTGAAGCTGAAATCAAAGCTCCAAAAAGGATTGTCGTCCTTTCTCTGGTTGAACTGCTCCCCAT
>JBARPA010000117.1:0-12036 GCA_049642665.1 Candidatus Zixiibacteriota bacterium | reverse complement strand
GCAGCTCAAAAAATACTCCGAGGATAGTTCCGTTCCTGCGATCGTCCTTCACATCAACAGCCCCGGTGGTCTGGTGGCTCCAGCTCAGGAGATCTACGAGGAGATAAACAAGGTCCGGAAGAGGGGGAAAAAGGTAATTGCCTCCTTATCCAGCGTGGCTGCCTCAGGTGGCTATTATGTGGCCTGTGCATCGGATACCATCGTTTCCAATCCGGGGACTTTAACCGGCAGTATCGGGGTAATTTTCGAATTTCCGGTTGCCGAGAAGCTTTTCAAAAAAATCGGACTGGAATTTGAGGTGGTCAAATCCGGCGAGCTGAAGGATATGGGAACCTATGCTCGGCGTATGACTAATAAGGAAAAAAAGATTTTGCAGGAACTGATAAACGATACCTATGACCAGTTCGTAGACGTACTTGTAGAGCAAAGAGGAATACCTAAAAAGGAGGTTTTAAAATTCGCAGATGGCAGGGTTTTCACTGGCCGGCAAGCTAAAGAATTAGGTCTGGTGGATGTCCTGGGCAATCTGGAGGATGCCATACAAATAGCCGGAGAGATGGGTGAAATAGAAGGTGCCCCTAATACCACAAGGGAGAGGAAAAGAAAAATTACCTTCTTCGACCTTTTAACTCAGAGACTGGACAGCTGGTTTAATCTGGACCAAACCCAGTTTATGCCCAAGCTGCAGTATATTTATAAATAAGAAAACAAGGTGAGATAAGATGCCCATCTATGAATACCTGTGTAAGATATGCGGAAACCGATTTGAAATTCTGCACAGAAACTCTAATAACACAATTATAGTTTGTCCCGGATGTAAAGGGCAAAATGCGGAGAGGATCTTATCCACTTTTGGATTCTCGGCAGGTAACAAATTTACAAACTCAGGATCCAAAACCAGTTGTTCCGCCTGTAGTTCAAAGAATTGTGATACCTGTAGATAAAAATTAATGATTCAACTCTTTAAAACATCAGGAGGTGTAAGATGACCAAAGCAGATCTGGTGGAGAAGGTTGCTGAAAAAACCGGACTGACCAGAACCGATGTGGCGGTGGTAGTGGATGGGTTTCTGGATGCGATAAAGGCCTCAATGGAGCAGGGAAATAACATTGAGATTCGAGGCTTTGGTACTTTTAAAATCAAGCAGAGGAAGGCCCGAAAGGCGCGTAATCCCCGCACCGGCGATGAAGTTCCCGTCCCCGATAGAAAAGTCCCCGTGTTCAAGCCCTCTAATGAATTTAAAAATCTGATTGTCAAGCTGCCCCTATAAAAGGAGACGAGAATGCCCTCAGGCAAAAAAAGAAAAAGACATAAAATAAAAACCCATCAGAGAAAAAAAAGATTGAGAAGGGATCGCCATAAAAAGAAGAAAAGATAAATGACTCTCTTTGTCATCTCAGATACCCACGTTCCAGAAATAAGCCAGAAGATTCCGGAGGAGTTCTTATCGCAGATCAAAGCCCAGGATATACTTTTTCATGCTGGCGATTTCGCCAACCTGCAAACTCTGAAGGAACTGGAGAGAAGATGTAAAGTCTATGCAGTTCACGGAAACATGGATGATTCAGACGTAAAAAAACTCCTTCCAGACAAAAGGATAGTTGAGATATCAGGTAAAAGAATTGGGATAATTCACGGCTGGGGTGCTCCCTTTGATCTGGCACAGAGAATTAAAAAAAAGTTTGAACAGGATTTAGATGTCTTGATCTTTGGGCATTCACACACTCCCTATCACAAAAAAGATGGCAAGACTTTGCTTTTCAACCCGGGAAGTTTGGGCAGTCCAAGCTTTAAAAACAAAACCTATGGAATCCTTAATTTAGAGGAGAAAGAAATCTGGGGAGACATACAAAACTTATGAAGATTTGAAGGTGGAGGAGGTGTAGGGAAACTAACAACTGACAACTGAAAACTAAACTGCCCCTGTAGCTCAGTTGGATAGAGCAGCGGCCTCCGGAGCCGCGTGCACCCGTTCGAGTCGGGTCAGGGGTATAAGGAAAATTTAAAATTAAAAGTTTAAAATTAAAAAATCTTAATTAAATGTAGGGGCGGAGCTCTGTCTCCGCCCGAAAAGAAGAAAAGATGAAATGGACTGAAACTTACATACCAACTTTAAGAGAGTTTCCGGCTGAGGCGGAGATCATCTCGCATAAGCTTCTGGTCAAGGCTGGTTATATCAGAAAACTGGCTGCAGGTGTTTATATCTATCTGCCCTTGATGCAAATGGTATTGAATAAGATCTCCAATATTGTTAGGGAGGAGATGAACAAAGCTGGCGCTCAGGAGATACTTATGCCGGTTCTGCATCCGGCTGAGTTGTGGCAGGCATCGGGTAGATGGCAAACTGTGGGTAAAGAGCTGATGCGTATGAAGGACAGACATCAAAGGGACTTAGTTTTAGGCGGTACCCACGAGGAGGTGGTTACCGATCTGGTAAGAGGGGAGATAAGATCATATCGCCAGCTTCCCCTTAATTTATATCAGATTCAAACCAAATTCAGAGACGAGATCAGGCCCAGATTCGGATTGATGAGGGGAAGGGAATTTCTGATGAAGGACGCCTACTCCTTTGATGCAGACGAGGAAAGCTTCAAGATAAGCTATCAGAAGATGGTGGATGCCTACTTTGCTACATTTAAACGCTGTGGCCTGGAGACCAAAATGGTGGAATCGGATACCGGTGCCATGGGAGGTAAAGCAGCCCATGAGTTCATGGTTATAGTCCAGACCGACGGAGGCGAAAACTTGATATTTTTCTGCGACAAATGTGATTACGCAGCCAACCTGGATAAGGCAACCTCTATAGAGTTTGAAAAGAAGAAATTCGGGGAAAAACTCAAGCCCCTGGAAAAGGTGAAAACCCCGAACAAGAAAACTGTCGAGGAGATAACCCGGTTTCTTGATGTTCCAGCCTGGAAACTGATAAAAACCCTGATCTATAAAGCAGACGGGAATCTGGTGGCCGCACTGATCCGGGGGGATCGCCAGATAAACGAGGTGAAATTAAAAAACAAAATCGGGTGCATAGAACTGGAGATGGCTGACCCGGAATCCATCCTGAAGTTGTCCGGAGCTGAGGTCGGGTTCTCCGGGCCGGTTGGTCTAAAGGGTGTCAAGCTGATCGGAGATGAGGAAGTCCTGGAGATGAAGAACTGCGTTACCGGCGCTAACCAGGATGATCATCACCTGATTAATGTCAACCCGGAAAGAGATTTCAAAATAGATCAGGTGGCAGACATAAGGGAGGCCGAGAAGGGAGAGGGTTGTCCCAAATGCAGGAAGGGGAAGCTTAAAACGTCCAGAGGAATAGAGGTGGGAAATACTTTTATGCTGGGAACCAAATACAGCTCATCTTTAGGAGCTAATTTCATAGATACGGATGGAAAGGAAAAACCCCTTATCATGGGATCATATGGAATCGGGATCACCAGAACCGCACAGGCAGCAGTGGAAAGGTACAATGATGAGGCAGGAATAATCTGGCCCCCTCCCATAGCCCCGTTCAAGGTGGAGATCGTCCCGGTTAATATCGCTGTGGATTCGCAAAGAGATGTGGCTCTGGATCTCTATGGGAAAATGCAGAATAAAAAAATGGAGGTTCTTTTGGATGACAGAGACGAAAGGGTGGGGGTGAAGTTCAACGATGCTGATCTGATAGGACTCCCTTTGAGGATAAACATCGGAGAGAAATCGCTTAAAGAAGGAAAGGTGGAGATAAAGATCAGAAAAACCAAGGAGATCATTCTGGTTGAAAAAGAACAAGCCCTGGACAGATGTGAGAAGATCCTAAAAAAGATGAAATAAAACCTTAAAATTTTTATTGCTTTCAGGACGTTAAGTTATTATATTAGTTAATTCAAAGAGTGGGAGATTCCCACTCTTTTAACCATTAGAATGAAACACCATATGGCCTTGAAAGACAAAATAAAAGAGATTTTGCTGCCTTTGGTCGCAGAGCAGAATTTTGAGCTGGTGGATCTGGAGATCAAAGGAAAAGGACCTACCACCACCCTGAGAGTGTTTGTGGACAAGGTAGGTGGGATCACCCTCGACGAATGCACAGCTCTCTCGGAGAAGCTGTCTTTGAGTCTGGACATGGAGGATCTTTTCCCTGGGAGATACACCCTGGAGGTGTCATCCCCGGGATTGGAACGACCCCTGGTATCCGAACCTGACTTCAAAAGAAAAATTGGTGAAAATGTAAAAATTTTTCTTAAAATTCCCGTAGATAATAAAAGTGTGGTTGAAGGCAGAATCAAAGATTTTAAAGATCAAAAGCTCTGGCTGGACTCAGAGGGGGAAGAGAAGGTAATAGCTTTTGAAAGAATAGAAAAGGCCAAGATAATAATTTAGGGAGGTTCGGAATGGACACCTTTGAAATACTAGAAGCCTTAAACCAGATCACCAAGGAAAAGAACTTAGACATAGAATTTGTACTGGAGACATTGGAATCGGGTCTTCTTTTAGCCGCAAAAAAGAAGTTCGGTTTCACTGATAATATCACAGTGAAGATCGATTTGAAAAGCGGTGAGATCATTATGTATGCCACAAAAAAGGTGGTGAAGGAAGTTTCAGACAAAAACATAGAGATAAGATTAGAGGAAGCTAAGAAAATTGAGCCTGAGGTTAAAAAGGGATCCGAAATAAATGTTCCCATAGGTTTTAAGGAGTTTGGGAGGAACGCCATAATAGCTGCCAAACAGATATTGATCCAACGAGTCAGGGAAGCAGAAAGGGACAAGATATTTGAGGAGTACAAAAACAGAATAGGGGAGATCGTCACCGGGAACGTACAGCAGATAGATAAAGGCAGTCTGATAATAAATTTGGGCAAAACGGAAGCCATAATCCCCCTCAAGGAACAAATTCAGAGGGAACGTTACAGACAGGGAGACCGGATCAGAGCATTTATCCTGGATGTTCAAAGGAGCGCCCGGGGACCTCAGATCATCCTGTCCCGGGCAAATAATGGTTTCCTGGAAAGGCTTTTCGAGATGGAGGTTCCCGAGATTTTCGAGAAGATAATTGAGATCAAAGCCATAGCCCGAGAACCGGGTGAACGATCAAAGATAGCTGTCTCCTCCATTGATGACCGGGTCGATCCGGTAGGAGCCTGTGTAGGGGTAAAAGGTACCAGAGTACAGAGCGTTGTGCGAGAGCTTAATAACGAAAGGATCGACATCGTTCCCTGGCATCCGGATCCTCAGATTTTCGCCACCAGAGCTCTGTCCCCGGCCAAGATCGTTCGCATCGATGTATTTGACCAGGAAAAAAGCATGACTCTGGTAGTGGAGGATGATTTGCTTTCCCTGGCAATCGGGAAGGGTGGTCAGAACGCCCGTCTGGCAGCCAAGCTTACCGGATGGAAGATAAACATATTGAGCGAATCTGAGCGCAAATCCACAAAGAAACTGGATGAGGGACCCAAAATCGTGCTCAGCTCCCTTGCGGGTATAGGAAAGAAACTGGAAGAGAAACTTTTAGCTGCTGGAATCGATTCCGTCCAGGTCTTGCTCAAAACCAAGCTTGAGGATTTAACCAAAATAGAGGGTGTGGGCAAGAAAAAAGCGGAGAAGCTTGTTGAATTGGCCAAAGAATACCTCACCCCCAACAAAACAGAGGAGAAAAACCAGAACAAACAGAAGTAAAACTTTAGACACTAAATGAGGTATAAAATCCAGGAAGGAGATTTTCTCTGGGAATACACCTCATAAGTTGAAGGGATAAAATCTAACAGGGAGTGATTTTTCTGATTAAGAAAAAAAGACTCTATCAGGTAGCCAAAGAATACAACATCTCCAGTGAGGCCTTGCTCAACATTTTAAGAGAATTAGGTTTTAAGGTGAAAAGCTACATGAGCGGAGTGGATCAGGAGATGTTAGTTGCCACCCAGAAGAAATTCGAAAAGGAGAAGGAGGCAGTAAAGAAGGAGTATGTCTGGAAAAAGACCAAACTCAAAGAGAGAAAGGAAAAAGATGAGCTTTCCCGAAGGGTGGATCGGGTTAAAGATAGACTCAAAGCCCACGACCTCCAGGCTCAGAAGTTGGTGGAGCCGAAAAAGTTGGAAAGCAAAAAAGGGAAAAAATTCAAAGGGAAAAAATTCAAACGGACATTTGATCATAGAGAAGTTGAGGAAAGTGTAAAAAAGACCCTGACCAAGATAGATTCCATCAAAAAGGCAAAAAAATACAAAAGAAAACCTCATGAAGAGGTTATAAAGGAGGAGAAAGCCCCAAAAGCCCTCCAGGTAACCGAATATATGACCGTGGCTGAGCTGGCTGCTTCAATGGAGGTTAAGCCAACTGAGGTGATTTCCAAATGCCTGGAACTGGGACTGGTGGCCAGTATCAACCAGAGATTAGACATGGATGCCATTCAAACCATTGCTCTGGAATTTGGCTTTGACGTGGAGGAGATGAAGGAGGTAGGTATTGAACAGGAGGAGGTGGAGATGGAGGAGGCACTTATGGTGCCCCGAGCTCCGGTGATAACCATAATGGGACATGTGGATCACGGGAAAACCTCACTTTTAGATTACATCAGAAAAAGCAACATCATCGCCGGGGAGTCCGGTGGAATTACCCAGCATATTGGGGCCTATGTTGTGAGTTTGCCCAGCGGAAGGATTACCTTTCTCGACACCCCGGGGCATGAAGCCTTCACCGCCATGAGATCCAGAGGAGCACAGGTGACTGATATCGTGATCTTGGTAGTGGCTGCTGATGATGCGGTTATGCCTCAGACCATTGAGGCTATTGATCATGCCAAAGCTGCTGGCGTTCCGATAATTGTGGCCATAAATAAAATTGATCTTCCCGAAGCAAAACCGGAATCCATTAAAAGGGAGTTGTCCAAGCAGGGTCTTTTAGCTGAGAATTGGGGGGGTAAAACCATATTTGTGGAACTCTCCGCTAAAACCGGAGAGAATGTAGACAAACTTCTGGAAATGATCTTGCTTCAGGCTGATATGATGGAATTCAAGTGTAACCCTGATAGAAGAGCTATGGGGGTGGTGATTGAGTCCAGGTTGGATCGAGGAAGAGGTCCCATCGCCTCAGTCCTGATTCAAAATGGCTCCCTTAAAGTTGGAGACTCTTTTCTGGTCGGAGTATATTGGGGAAAAGTAAGGGCCATGTTTGACAATAAAGGCGAATCGGTTAAGCTGGCCGGCCCCTCCACTCCGGTCCAGATCTTAGGATCCTCAGGCCTTCCTCAGGCTGGAGACACTTTCGTGGTTACAGAGGCAGAACAACAGGCTAAAGAAATCAGCCTCAAAAGAGTAAGATTACGAAGGGAGAAAGACTTCAGAAGACTGAAAAGCTTGAGCCTCTCAGAGATATCCGAAAAGATCGCAGAGGGAAAAATAAAGGAATTAAGATTGGTTTTAAAAGGTGATGTTGCAGGCTCAGTGGAGGCACTATCTGAGACCCTGGAGAAGCTTTCCGTTCAGGATGTGAGGGTAAACATAATTCATCAGGGTATAGGTGCCATAAACGAGTCAGATGTTCTTTTAGCTGTTGCCTCTCAAGCCATCGTCATAGGCTTTCATGTGCGGCCCGATGCTCGAGCCCGGGAGATAGCGGCCAGGGAAAAAGTGGATGTAAGGCTTTATACGGTAATCTATGAAGCAGAAAAAGAAATCAGAGATGCACTGGAAGGACTTCTGGAACCGGAAATCAAAGAGGAGGTCTCCGCAACCGTGGAAGTCAGAGAGCTTTTCCGAACCCCCAAAATAGGGCAGATAGCTGGCTGTTATGTGCGCGACGGAGCCATTAAAAGAGGAGATAAGGTAAGAGTTATAAGAGACGGAGTAGTCATCTATCAAAGCGTCATATCCTCTCTTAAAAGATTTAAAGACGATGTCAGGGAAGTCTCCTCCGGCTTTGAATGCGGATTAAAAGTGGAAAACTATGAGGACATTAAAGTAGGGGACATCCTGGAAGCATATCTTATAAAGCAATTGGCTAAAAAATTAACCCCGGAGAAAGAGTCTCGTCCTAAAGAGGAGTAAAAGTGGATGGCTATTGGAACCTGCTCCATCCAACTCTACTTTGCGGAGAGTGGATCATTGAAAAGAAAACGCCAGTTTCTAAAAAGGATAAAAGACAGGGTGAGAAATAAATTCAATGTCTCCATCGCTGAAATCAAAGATAATGAACTGTGGCAAAGAGCCACTTTGGGGGTCAGCACCATAGCCAACGATAAACGATTTGTAAACGAAATGCTCTCCAAGGTGGTCAAGCAGATTGAGGGTGAAAACGGAGTGGAGGTTTTAGACTATCAAATCGAGATTTTTTAAATGCAGTTTAAAAGAAAAGATAGAGTAGGTGACCAGATCAAAAAGGAGGTCTCCCAGATAATCCAAAGGGAATTAAAAGATCCCGGAATCGGCTTTGTGACCATCACCGATGTCCAGCTCTCCTCGGATCTGAAAAATGCCAAGATATTCTATAGTGTTCTGGGAGATGAACAAAAAAAACTGGACAGCGGTCAGGCTCTAAATAGAGCTGTTTTCTTTATTCAATATGAGATTGGAAGAAAGATGAGATTGAAACATACCCCCAAAATAAAGTTTGTCTATGACAGCTCCCTGGAAAAAGGCGCCAGAATAGAAAAGGCATTAGAGGAAATCCATCACTCTGAAAATCCCCCATCCAAAAGAAAGGAAAAAGATAATGAAGGTTGACTCCTCAAAATCTCCAGATGAGCTGAAAGGAATACTGGATTTGATGTTGAGTAAGGATAACATATTGATCGTTTCTCATGTAGTCCCGGACGGTGATTCAATAGGTTCGCAAATCGCATTGGGAAATTTCCTCCAAGATCAGGGGAAAAGGGTGATAATGGTAAATCAGGATGGGATTCCCTCCAGGTACAGGTTTTTGGATCCCCGAAAAAGAATAAAAAAATCTTTCGAAGGTTTTCACCCTGATCTGGTATTGGTGCTGGAGTGTTCAAATCTGAACAGAATTGGCAAACTAAAAAATATGATCCCTAAAGGATCCACTATAATAAACATAGACCATCATCCCGACAACACTCTATTCGGTTCCATCAACTATCTGGATACTCAGGCCTCAGCCATTGGAGAAATCATTTACGATCTTTTGAAATCTTCTGACTACACTTTTGATCTAGATACTGCTAATGCCTTATATACATCAATTTTGACCGATACCGGCAGGTTCAGCTTTAATAACACCACCCCTCGGTCACTTATGATTTGCTCTCAATTGATCCAGTTGGGCGCAGATCCCAAATTCATCAACGACCAGCTATATTTTAACCATTCCCAGGGATGTTTAAGACTTTTGGGTAACATTCTTGGGAATCTGGAACTTTTGGAGAACGGCAAATATTGTTTGCTGTCGATAGCTTGTAAATCGCTAAACGGTTTTGGGGTAAATCCTCAGGATACGGAGGGGTTTGTCGATTATACTTTGTTTTTGGAAGGAGCAGTGGTGGGGGCATTGTTTCTGGAGACCTCCCGGAAGGTGGTGCGAGTGAGTTTAAGATCCAATGGCTCAATTGATGTAGGTGCGATAGCCAAGCATTTCGGAGGGGGGGGACACAGAAATGCCTCAGGATTCACCCTGAATGAAGATCTGGAGGGTGCGAAAGAGAAGGTGAATAAAGAAATTCTCAGAGTCTTACAATATGATAGGAGAAAAAGAAAAAAAGGTCCCCAGCTGGTCAAAAAGTGAATGGCACGGTTTTCTTCTGATCCACAAAGAAGTGGGACCCACCTCTCATGATACGGTGAACGGATTAAGAAATATACTAACTTATAGAAAGATAGGCCATACCGGAACCCTGGATCCCGCTGCCTGTGGGTTGCTTTTAACCTGCCTGGGAAGGGGATGCAAGATCGTACAGTTCCTTAACCAATGGGATAAGGAGTATCGGGCCACAATTAAGTTGGGAGAGGAAACCGATACCTACGATGCCCAGGGCAAAATCATAAAGGTCACAGATAATCTGAACCTGGATGAAGATAAAATAGAAAAGGCGATCCTTTCATTTAAAGGAGAACAGTGGCAGCTTTCCCCTTCATATGCTGCAGTGAAATTCGAAGGTAAAAAACTGTATGAGTATGCCCGAGAGGGGAAAGATGTTCCCAAAAAAATGAAGAGGATCAAGATAAAACATGTGCAGGTGGAGAAGATAGATTTGCCTTTTGTAAATATTAAAGTCACCTGTTCCAGCGGAACCTATATCCGAAGCTTAGCATATGATATAGGAAAAAAGCTGGGATGCGGAGCATATCTCTTTTCGCTTTGTCGCACTCGGGTGGGTCCTTTCGAGTTGAAGGAAGCTTTAAGCCTGGAGAGGGTTAAAAAGGAAAAAGATAAAATATCTGATTTTTTTGTGAAAATAGAAAACGTTCTGAAGTATTTACCCTCCCTGGTGATTAAAGACCATTTCAAGGAAGGGATAAAAAATGGAGTGGATTTGAAACCAGCCCATATCGATTCAGTGGAAAAGTATTTCAATAAAGGGGATAAAATTGTTCTGAAAGATGAATCGGGGGAAATTTTAGCTATCGGGGATTCCTTCGTATCCTCAGAAAAGCTTTTTGACAATCAGAATCAAAAAAAAATCTTTAAGTATAGAAGAGTTTTATTCTAATGGAAGTTTACCTGGACATAGAAAATTTTAGCTCGGCTGTTTCGAAAAAACCGTTGGTTACCTTGGGCACCTTTGACGGAGTTCACCTGGGCCATCAGGTTATTATAAAAAGATTGGTGAAAAAAGCCCGGGAAAGTGGAAGAAAAAGTCTTCTGGTGACATACGAGCCCCATCCCCAAAGCGTGGTAGCTCCTGAATCCGCACCCAAGATTTTAACTACCCTGGAGGAGAAACTTTATTTTTTAAGAAAGCTGAATGTGGATCAGGTTGTGGTAATCCACTTCAAGAAAAATCTAGCACAGTATCAAGCCCGGCAATTCGTGGAGGAGATACTTGTAGGCAAATTGAATGTAGACGATTTAATCATCGGTTACGATCACGCCTTTGGAAAAAACCGGGAGGGAAGGGTAAAGTTCTTAAATGAAGCCAAAAAAGACTATGGTTTTGGATTGGAGATTATATCTCCAGTAAAAAATACAGACCTTCCTATAAAAAGTTCCCGGATAAGGGAGGAGTTGAGAAGTGGTGAGTTTTCTAAAGTGATCAAAATGCTGGGACACAGTTATCCCATCTGGGGAACGAAAATCCCGGGCCAGGGACGGGGGGGAGCTCTGGGCTATCCCACTATAAATCTGAAAGTAGGGGAGAGAAAACTTCTCCCTCCAGATGGGGTTTATGCCGCTTCAGCCAGAATAGGGGATAAAACCTGGACAGGTATGATGTATAAGGGCAAAAAACCCACCTTTGAAGGAAAATCACTCTCTTTGGAGATCCACCTTTTTGATTTTGATCAATCGCAAAAGACAGAAAAGATCTGCCTTTTTGTGGAAGAATGGATAAGAAAGGATATGAAATTTGAATCAAACGAGGATTTAAAAAATCAACTGAAAGAAGATGAAAAAACAGCTAAGAATTACTTCTTTAAAAAAGGAGGTTGACTTGTCTGAAGCTTCAGAGAAGAAACAGGATATCATAAAAGATTTCAAAGCACACCAAAAGGATTCCGGTTCCACCGAGGTGCAATTAGCTTTGTTAACCGAAAGAATAAACGATCTCACGGGACATCTGAAAACCCAGCCCAAGGATTTCAGTTCCCGACGAGGACTTCTGAAATTGGTAGGGAAGAGGAGGAGGCTTTTGGATTATCTGAAAAGAAAAGATATCAATCGCTACCGGGAGATTTTAGATAAACTTAATTTGAGAAAATAAAGGTCGTGAGGATAAAATGTCGGAAACAATAGAGTTAGAAATAGGAAATAAAACACTTTCCATCGAAACCGGGAAAATAGCCAAGCAGGCAGATGGTTCTGCTACGGTAAGGCTTGGGGACACCATGATACTGGCAGCAGTTGTGGGAGCCAAGGAATTACCTGAGGAAAAAAAGAATTTCCTTCAGCTCTTCGTGGA
>JBARPA010000116.1:0-9473 GCA_049642665.1 Candidatus Zixiibacteriota bacterium | reverse complement strand
GCGGTCAGGGTCAAAACATCCACCAGTCTCTTTAACTTTTTCAGCTTCTCCTTATGAACCACCCCGAATCTCTGTTCCTCATCGATTATCACCAGGCCTAATTCCTTGAATTCTATATCTTTCTGCAGAAGTCGATGGGTCCCGATAACTACATCCACCTTCCCTTTTTCCAGATCCTCAACAATTTGTTTCTGCTCTTTTCTGCTTTTAAATCTGGAGAGCATATCCACCCTGACCGGGAAGTCTTTCAATCTTTCCGTGAAGGTCATCAGGTGCTGCTGGGCTAAAATGGTGGTTGGAACTAAGACTGCCACCTGTTTTCCATCCATAACACATTTGAAAGCTGCTCTGATTCCCACCTCGGTTTTTCCGTAGCCCACATCCCCACAAATCAGCCTGTCCATGGGAGTGGATTTCTCCATATCAGATTTCAAATCCTTTATCGCCTGAAGCTGGTCCGGCGTCTCCTCAAAGGCAAATGAGGATTCCAGCTCTGCCATCCATAAACCATCCTGGGAAAAAGCGAGACCCGGCCTGGCTTTCCTTTCGGCATAGAGCTCTATTAATTCCCTGGCCATATCCTGGATAGCTTTTTTGGTCCTCCTTTTCAGTCTCTCCCAGGAGGCCCCGCCTAATCTGGAGATATGCGGATTACCTTCCTTGCCCACAAATTTATGAACCCGGTTGAACTCCTCTATGGGAACAAAAAGCTTATCGTTCCCCTGATACAAAATCAAAAGGCAATCCCTCATTCTTCCATCCACCGTGATGCTTTTCAAACCAGCATATCTACCTATACCGAAATCCACGTGAACCACAAAATCGCCCTGAGATAAAGCTGAATAAGAGGAAAGAGCGATCCCCTCTTTAAATCTTTTTCTTTTGGGTCTGAAATATCTGGAAAAAATCTGATGATCAGACAAAACCACCACTTTCACCTCCGGAAAGGTGAAACCCGAACTTAAAAAACCGATCTCTGTTTTTAGACCTGGAAGATCCAAATCTATTAATTCCGTAAACCTCCTTTTCTGACTCTGACTATCACAAAGGATATAAACTGAAAATCCCTGGTCTTCATATTCCTTTATTCTCCTTTTAAGCAAGGAGACCCGGGCGTGGAATGCCTCCTGATCCGACATAAAAAGATCTATGGGTTCTTTACCCTTTTCCTTAATGGGGGTGTTTTCTAAAACCTGATAATCATCAATTTTCTGGGACAAAGCTTCTGGATTATCCCACAAAGTTGCAGGAGAAGGAGCTACCTCCTCTCTCCTTTTAGCTTCCTGGTAAAGTTTTTCGGTTTCTTCTTTTATAAATTCGATTTCCTTCTGAAGTGAAGGCTCGTCCAGAAAAAGAATAGAGTTTTTGGGCAGATAATCCAAAAGACTGGCCCGGGGTAGGTTAAAAAGCCCTGCCAGCCATTCCAGGCCAGGAACCTCCTGATAGAAGCTGATCTTCTCCCGAAGCGTGTCGGCCCCAGAGGATTCTAACACAGAAAGATGTTCCTCCAGTTGTTCATCTTTTATCAAAAACTCCCTTTTGGGTAGAATCACCGCTTGATCGACTTTTTTGATCGTTCTCTGAGAGACGATGGAGAATTCCCGCAGTGAATCCAGGGTTTCCCCGAAAAACTCCATCCTTATAGGATTCTCTACAGAATAAGGAAACACATCCACAATCCCACCTCTTTGACTGAAGGAACCTATCTCTTCAACCTGAGGCAGCCGATCAAATCCCAGATCAAATAGTTTTTGCACCAGCGTATCCAGATCATACTCCTCTCCCACCTTCAGCCTTAAGAGATTCTTTTTGAAAATCTCAGGAGGTGTGGTTTTCTCCATAACAGATCTAATAGTTGCCACCAACACCACCTTTCTTTTAAAGGAAAGATCGTATAGAGCTGAAAGTCTGGAGCCTATTATCTCACTGTGCGGGGTAAGAAACTCATAGGGCAGAACCTCCCACTCCGGAAAAAGGGAGACAGAATCCTTACCCAAAAAAGTGCAGAGATCATCATATGTTTTAGTCGCCTCCTCTGAGCTGGAAGTTATAAAAAGTAAAGGTGATCGCAAATTCTGATATAGATTAGCCAAAAAAAAGGACTTCCCGGAGCCAGCCAAACCCGAAAGAAAAACTCTTTTAGCTCCTTCCTGGATCTTATTCCTTATCTTTTTAAAACTCTGGGAATGATCTCCCAGTTTTATTAGAATATTTATAGACATCTCCTAGAACAAAAAGCGATTTTCTATCTCCAAGTACAAACCAAGCCTAAGCTTTTATTTATTAATACGGTTAAAAGCTTCGATTATAAACTTTCAAAGAGGGGATTGGGCAATGTCACACTTCTCTTGACAAAAGAGTATACTCTGCTTGAATTCTCTTATCAAATCCTCCTAATTGATGGAATCCATCAATAAAAGTTCATGCATAAAGCAATTTTAAATACTGATATTAGATATATTAATGGATCAGCGTCCAGGCTAAATTTCTATTCTATTTTCCTAACTTAATCAGAGCTAAGCCAACCGTAAAAAATAAAAGAAGCAGTGGAATTTAAAACCAGTTTCTGGTTGGCCTATCACATGACCTAAAACCTATCTGGTTTTAGGTTCAAAAATTACTATTCTATCCCCTCAGCTATCTTTTTATTGATTTCCTTTGCGGATTTATTCGCATCGACCATTCCCCATATCCATAGGATTGGTGTAGTGATAAAACCAATAAAGATAAACATTAACAGCCAGGATATGGCATAAAGAATAATGAAAACGATCCCCTTGCCAATTTGACCATTGTAGATCTGTCCAAGTCCCATAAAGAAAAAAGATAAAACAGTGGCAACTCCTGGATTTTTATAAAACTTTGGAGGTTGGTTATTGGGATTGCTGTTAGTCACAGAAGCCTCCTTGAATAAGATTTTAAAGGTTTGGTTTTTTATTCATATGAATTCTTAACAAAAAATCTTACCTAAATATTCAATTTTTCACTAGTTGCACTAGTTTGCTGTACTTGAGATATATCCGATTATTTTGTAGAGGAGTTTAGCAACCAGAAAATCCGGTGCTATAATTCCGGGCAAGGGTGTAAGTTCTACCACATCCAAGCCCACTATGTTTTTATTCTCTATAACCTTTTTCAAAAAATCCAAAGTCTCATACCACAAAAGACCTCCGGGCTCCGGTGTTCCCACCGCAGGTATTATAGAGGGATCAAGGAAGTCTAAATCAAAGGTAATATACACATTCTCTGATAAAAGGTCTAACACTCCATCTGTAAGCTCAGGTTTATCTTTAATATCTTTAGCAGAGAATATCTTTATCTTTTCTTTTCCTGCAAAAGAAGTTTCGTCGTTGCTTATGCTTCTTATACCCACTCCCACATAATCGCAGAACTCATTTATCCTTTTCATCACGCAGGCATGACTATATTTTGAATTCTGATATGTATCCCTCAGATCAGCATGAGCATCCAGCTGCAAAACGGATAAGTTTTTATATTTTTCTTTATGAGCTTTAACCAGACCGATGCTTATGGTATGCTCACCACCTAAGCCGATTAAAATTCTTTTTTTGTCAACCAGTTCTTTTGCCAATTTATAGATTTTTTCAACCATTTTTTCAGGACTGGAGACATCAGGCTCTAATTCATTTAGAGTGCAGATCCCTTTTCTGTAAGGTTCTATTTTCAGCTCCTGATCATAGAATTCCACCTGCCTGGAAGCATTAATTATGGCCTGAGGACCTTCTTTGGTTCCTGACTTATAGGAGGAAGTCCCTTCATAGGGGATGGGTAAAATTACAAATCCGGACTTTCTAAGATCTGTATATTTTTCAGGAATACCCAGGAAATTATGAGGGATAAATAGATCTTTATTAGTCAATCAAGACCTCTTTGATTAAACCAAGCTAATATTCGATTTTAAACTCACCTTCAAGCTCAAATTTGGGAAATTTCCTTTTTTTTAGATTTTCCTTTTCGCTCTGGGACAGGGCTGTAACCAGAAAAGGAAAAGCAATGGTAGCATCCGAATGAACCGTGGCCATTTTAGCTTTTTTGTGGATTTTCCCCCAAGATTGGGCTTCCTTAAATGTACATCCGGAAAGCCCGCCCCAGTAGGGCGCATCAGTTGTTATCTGGATGGCGTACTGGTGTCCGGGTATCTTGTGACCCGCATAAAATGAGGCGGTAACTTCTGCCTGCTGGATGAAATTCTTGGGAACTCCTCCTCCCAGGTAGATCACACCTGTGTGGGGATATCTCATCACAATTTCTGCTGTTTCGTTTACGTCCGCGATCACGTCAAATAAGAAATTCCTCTTGAATTTTCTATTGTGGGAGGCAACAGCAATTCCGATCGAAGAATCTGCCACAGCCGGGCAATAAACGGGAACCTTAGCTTCGAAAGCTGACGTTAGAATCCCATCGTTTTTCTTTATCCTGGAAAGCTCCTTTCCTAATAAATAGAAGAATTCCCTTGTGGTATAAACCCTGGAGGGATCCAGGGTGAACGTGAACATATCGCTTACCCACTCATCGGTTTTCCTGAATTCAGATTCCAGGGCAAAAGTATCATAGATTCGGTCTATGCCTTTATCTTTAAGCAAAACATCATCCGCATGTTCATCTCCCACAAAATGGTATCTACCCAGGGTTTCGTGGCAGTCATGAAATAAGTTTGCCCCGGTGGATACCAGACAATCGATAAACCTGTTTTTTATCAAATAAGCCACCATCTCCCGAAAACCTGCGGGAACCAGAGCCCCGGCTAAACCCAGGAAGATCGTCCGTTTATCCTTCAGCATATGTTTCCAGATATCTAAAGCCCTGGAAAGGGCTCTGCCCTGAAAGGAGATATGCCCCATCTTTTCTAAAAGCTGGCTCACATTTTGATCTGGATTAATCTTAAAGGGTCTGGTGGGTTCCTTTAAAAAATCATCCATCTAACATACTCCTGTTTAAATAAAGATTTGCCAGCTGCTGGCTCCCATATTCTTTAAGAAATCAAACTGGAGGATCATCTACCCCGGAATAAAGATAGCAGCTGCGACCACCGAAGTCCACAGGCCGTTTTTATCACCTTTGGCTGATTGGGTCACGTTAGTGGTGCGGACTATCTTGCCGGACATCTTCCATATCTCTTTTTTCTCATCATAGGATTTGTCCACGTCAAAATCGATACCTAAAGTCATTGCCAGCATAGTTGCTGCCTGATCCTCAGCATAATCCCCGGCCTTTTTCTGCGTTTGTCCATAAGCATCGTGTTCTGAAAGATAGCCATAATGACTTCTATCCATGGGAATGGCCAACCCCACAGAGGCTGAGATAAGCCGATTGGGCTCGTTGGTGGAGGTCCTGCTCATTACCGTAAAAACGATCTGTCCATCCTGCAGGAGCTTGAGACCGGAGGTTTTGGTGACCAGTTTACAGCCCGGGGGGAAAATGGAGGAAACGTTGACCAGGTTAAAGCGCTCTATTCCGGCAGAGCGTAAAGCCAACTCAAAACTGGAGAGCTTCTCTTTATGTTTTCCCACCCCACTGGTTAAAAACACCCTTCTGGGAATTAATATCATCTCCACCTCCTCCGGGTTAAGGTGAAAAGTTGTTTTTCATTTTCAAAGCTTGTAAATTTAAAAATAAACCTCTGAAAAAGCAACAATTAAAGAATAAATTATTCTGATATCTCCGTATCCAGTCCCACCCCTTTTTCCGTTTCCAGAGGAAATTCCCTATTTAACCCTTGTTGAGTCCAGAGAAGGTTATTTTTGGCAAAAGGTTTGGAATATTTATCCTGGCCCCCGGTATCCAGAAAAAGACCCAAACACAGCATATGATCTCTTAAAGATCCTCGGGAAGCGATATTAGCTCTTCCCAGAGTAGTAGCTGCTTCCACGTTATATACATCGTTTCCAGACCTATCCCAGAATATGCCCACACCATTGGCATTGCCCCCTCCCAGGCTCAGATTTGGTGCATCGTGCACGTCATCACCAGATTCATCCAGAAGATATCCAATGGTAAAATCATGCCCTGCTCCCTGAGCCATGTTCATAGCGGCTATGTAATGATCATTGCCATCCCTGTCATTTAAAATACCCACACCGAAATGAGCACCCGAGCCCTGGACATACCAGATACCGGAATAGTTGTCAGACCCTGCCTCATCCGCTAACATTCCCACACTATACCAGTAGGCACATCCCTGAGCAAAAAGTCCGGCCTGGTAGGAATCATCTCCTTCCATATCTACTAACATCCCCACTCCGCCTGCCAGGGAATGCCCATCGGTGAAATCCGCCCTCCAGCCAAATCCCACTCCCTGGCTCATGCTGGTGTTGTGTTCTTTAGTCTGAGACGAGGGAAAGTCAATTGTAGAATCGTTAGCTATGTATTGATCATTACCATTCATATCTACCAGAATGCCCATGCCTTTGGTGAATCCAAATCCCTGGGAGCAGAAAAAGGTATGATAACTGTCGTCCCCTTCCAGATCGGATAAGATTCCTATGCCGAACGTCCCTGAGCCTTGAGAGGTGGTATAGGAATCATACATGTCCTTTCCCTCAAAATCCATGATTCCACCCACCCCGAAAAGACCGCAGCCTAAGGAAAAATCCCTGCTTTTGTATCTATCATCTCCTTTTACATCGATTAAAAAACCATAACCGAATACTCCTGCACCAAAAGAGGGCGATTGATCAATTGATTCATAGGTATCGTTACCATCAAGATCGATCAGAAGGGATATGGGGTGATCGTAATCCAAGGAAGCGGCTCCGGATTTGTAAAGATCATCCCCACCTACGTCAACCAGGATGAAATAATCATTTTCCTCATTGAAATTATTTCTCCCATCATTTATCACTATTTTCCCCAAGGGGGTGGTGAAGATGAATTCAAACTCCTGCTCAAAGGTAAGTTTTTTCAAACTATCTGCAGCCATATCACAAGCCAGAGCCAGATCCTCAGCTCCGGTATATAGATAGCGGTAATCAATGTGATGAATGAAATCGTAGAATTCCGGGGTCAAATCCCCTTCCTCTGTGGTTAAAAGCGATGTGGCTTGTTCGTAAATCTCAGACACTGAGAAGTTCTCTTCAGCTTTTTTGAAAGCCAGGTTTCTCCATTTATAGGAATCAAATGCAGTGTAGATTAAAAGAGCAACCTGTCTACCTAGCTCTGGAGGAATCGAATTTATCAGGACTTTCAAACTCTCAGCTTCTTCAAAAGAGAGCTCTTGATCCATTTTGCAGTGGAGCATATAAATAGCCTGATATAAAGCTTCATCGGATTCTGTTTTTTTCAGGTTCTCCTCCAATGGGTTGGAAATCAGCCCTCTTCTCACCCCCTCGTCCACCCGGCGAGAGCTAAAACCGATCAACTCCTTCAACGAATTTGAGTTTTTCGCCACGGCATTTTTAAATTCGTTTGTATATGTGGGTATTTTAAAGAAATCGCTGTGAAGAATGGTGAAAACGGGCAAAACGAATTCATCGCCACCGAAGTTTTTCATATCCAGACGATCAAATTTACAGGTCGCCTTAGTTAAGTTTACCTCCTTTAGAGCTCTCTCAATAGGGTCTGTAATTTCCTGAGCAAAGATTAAGGTAGGAAACCCCCATATTATGATAAGAAGCAGGTAAATCTTTTTCATCCTGTGCTTTAAAATCGTCCTCATCTGCAATTTCTAATTATATCAAATTAAAGTGACTTGTCAATTGAAGAATCTGTCCAGATTAAATAATTCTTTTTCTTTGACAACTTATCTAACAAAATTTATATTTAGCTAAAGTTAAATAAAATGCTAACATTTATGGAGGTATTTAAAGATGCAAAACAAGATTTCCTTAAAAGAAAGTATGAAGTCTTCATCTGTTTTACTATTTCTGTTTCTCATTTTATCCGGTACCCTATATGCTCAGGACACTCTCTACGTTCCGGACATTGAGACCTTCATGCAGATAGGTTATGCTGAAAGCCCCCGGCTGACCAAGGATGGAAAAATCCTTTTCTTTGAGACTGGGTTCACCGGGGTTGATCAGTTGTACCGGCTGGATGAATCCGGTTGGCCCTATCAGTTAACTTTTCTTCCCGATGGAATCATGTTCTATTCCCTTTCTCCGGATGGAAAAAAGGCGATAGTGGGAGCAGCCCGGGGCGGAAACGAGCAAGCCCAGCTTTTCCTTTTGGATACCAAAACCGGACAGATCGCCCAGCTCACAGATAAACCCGAGATTCGCCATGGAAGCCCCACCTGGTCCCCGGATAACCAGAAGATATACTTCTTCAATAACGAAACCAATCTAAAAGACTTTCATATCTACTCCCTGGATTTAAAAACCAGAAAGAAGGAGAAGGTCTTTGAGTTCGAGGGTTGGAACTCTGTGGCAGATATCTCCGATGATGGCAGGTATCTTTTAGTTTATCATTTTCCCTCCAACGTCAATAATGACATATATCTTGTCGATCTGACCACTTTAAAATCTGAAAACATCACTCCCCACGAGGGTGACTACACCTTCGAACATGCCAATTTCTCAAAGGATGCTAAAACTGTCTACCTGGCATCCAACATAAATGAAGATGGGATTATTCGGCTTGCCATAATAGATGTAACCACCAAAAAGCTCACCTTCTGGGGCGAAAAGTCAAACTGGGAAGTGGAAGGCATTTCCATCTCTCCTGATAGGAGATATCTGGGCTGGGTAGTCAACGAAGAAGGTTATGGAAAACTGAAGCTTTGGGATTTGGAAAGGAAATCTGAAGTTGCCGTTCCCGACTTAAAGGGCAGAATTGGTGGGGGTTCCTTCTCCAATGTAGGTTCGGTTGCCTTCTCCTTTAGCAGCCCCACTAAGACTTATGATGTCTGGGTCTGGGATTGGGAAAACACCAAACTGCGTAAAGCCACCCATTCGGTCATGGCAGGAATAGACCCCTCCCTTTTTGTCGAACCCGCTTTGATCAAATATAAAAGCTTTGACGGGCTGGAGATTCCCGCATTTCTCTACCTGCCTTCCGATTATCAAGGAAAACCCATTCCTTTTGTAATTCACGCTCACGGCGGGCCTGAGTCCCAGTATCGGCCAGGCTTCGCCAGACATTTCCAGTATCTTCTTCTGAACGGGTACGGCATCTTTGCCCCCAACATCCGGGGAAGTTCCGGATATGGCAAAGAATATATGATGCTGGATAACTACAAAAAGAGGCTGGATTCCATAAAGGACATAGCCGAGGGAGCCAAGTGGCTTATAAAGAATGGATACACATCTACTGATAGGTTAGCCATAAAAGGCGGATCATACGGCGGGTATGCAGTGATGGCAGGTCTAACCGAACATCCTGATCTCTTTGCTGCCGGGATCGACGAGGTCGGCATAGTCAATTTCGTCACCTTCCTCCAGAACACCACGGCTTATAGGCGGGCACTCCGCGAATCAGAGTATGGTCCCCTGACTGACCCGGAATTCCTGAAAAGC
>JBARPA010000115.1:0-1552 GCA_049642665.1 Candidatus Zixiibacteriota bacterium | reverse complement strand
TTTCTAAGCAACGCCTTTCCCGCCCTAAATCCTGATCCAAAAATGTGCCTTCGTGGTAATTTTTATGACATCTTGGGGTTAAAATCATTTTATCTTGAAAAACTTCGGCTCCACCATTAAAGACCGCTCCGATCTTTGTTTTTCCGTCTTCGTTCCAGGTAAGGCCGATATCCTGAGGCTTTACCACAGGGTTTTTTTCATACGAATCCAGCTTGAAAACAAACTCACCGGATGCTATTTGAATCACTTTACCGTCTCCTGACATTTTAACCGATTCTGATAAAGAAGGGTTCACTTTACCTCCTCACCGGACAAAAGTTGATTAAATAACTTTATGAATTCTTCTGCAATTTTCTTAGGAGAATGTTTGATTGTATACTCTTCAGCGGATTTCAGAGTTTGTTTGACAACTTCATCCCCTTCAAATACACTGGTTAATAGCTTTAAAAATTCATCTTCGTTTGAATACTTCATGACTTCATTATCTAAAAACCAGACAAATTCTGTGTCTGAAGTTACGGTCGGAGTCAAGGCGCCCAGGCACATCAGAATAGCACTCGGCACCACGGCTTCACCTTTTCGTATTTCGTCTTTTTGCTTGTGCAAAAGATATACATCGGATGCGTGAAGGTAGGTATAAATTCGCTCCATGGGAGCAAGTTCATATCTTAGGTTTATGAATTCGCACTCCTTTAATCTTTGAATGCTTACAGCAATATATTTGGGATCGGCTAAAACAAGATAGATAAACGGCAGTCGCTCGTCTAACTTTTGAAGTGCAGTAAGTATAGGAAAAATATGCAACTCCGGGGCCCAGCCATAGCTAAATATTACTCTCTTACCCGGGGGCAAATTCAATTTTTTTCTTGCCTCTTGCTTATCCCCTTTGACTGAGTCTCCCGTGGGATACGGAATTATATGAATTTTCTTTTTATCGAATTTTTTGAGCCATTGTTGCTTGTACCGATCATCAAAACAAACTATGGCATCCCAATCAAAATCATAAAATAAAGGATTGGTGGGGAGTTTTCTCTCGTGTACCACATAAACTGTTTTTGCTTTTTCCTTAATCTGAGGGAAGATTTCCTTTAGTGGCTTAAGTGGTGCCCACTCTACTCGCTGGACAATCAGGATTTCGTAATCGGTGGTCAAAATGGGTTCAGAATGAAAAAATGTTTTTGTATCATCACCCTCATCGCTAAAACATCTTATCACGTAGTCTTGGTCCTTCTTTACAGGTCTTATATTGCGAGGGGCAAAGACCTTTAGACCGTGCCCATCCCTCACCCATTCTCTGCCGACAAGCTCCGCATGAAGTGATACACCACAAGCGGTATTCCACCTAGACAGCATTGCTAATTTCATGAGTTTTATCCTTGGTTTTTGTATAATTCCAAGTGTCTTTTGGCTACAACCTGCCAAGAAGTTTTCCTTCTAAACTGCTCGGTTCTATCAAGCACATAGTTTTTAAATTCTGAGTCCTCAAAAAGGCGAAGGGCTACCTTTGCAATTCCAGAGGAGTTAGAAGGAAGTATGAGCAACTCGTCACATA
>JBARPA010000114.1:0-1790 GCA_049642665.1 Candidatus Zixiibacteriota bacterium | reverse complement strand
TCATCTGACCATACATTATCAATCCCAGTCTCTCCAGCTCCCTGAACTTCTCCCAGTTAGCCCAGGCCGGAACCATCATGGAATTGGAGATCAAAACCCGGGGAGCATGTTCAAAAGTTTTGAAAATTCCCACAGGTTTCCCGGACTGGACCAGAAGGGTTTCGTCATTTTCTAAACTTTTAAGACTCTCCACAATAGCATGATAACATTCCCAGTTCCTGGCAGCCTTACCAGTACCACCGTAAACGATCAGCTCCTGGGGATTTTCGCCTACCTCCTCGTCCAGATTGTTCATCAGCATTCTCATAGCTGCCTCCTGGTGCCAGGATTTGCAGGAAATCTCCTTGCCTGTGGGCGCCTTTATTGGTTTGTATTCCATATCAAACCTCCAAAAATTTCTTAATCATTATCTTTTTACTTATGGAGCAGGATGCTCCAAATACTCATTAAAAAAACATATATTAACACATTTAAGTTAAATTATAAGCCCTTTAATGTCAATAAAAAAACCATCCAGGAATTGGATGGTTTTTAATTCGGATAGAATTTTCTAATAGGTAACGACTTCCAGTTTGGAGACTGACCCTTCTAAAAACATATCGATCTTGTAGAGGGAGCTTTCATAGTTGTCGGATATGTATGTCTCATTCTCGTGATAAATGGAAATATCACCTGAGAATTCAGTGGATGTCAGGTTAGCTTCCGAATCGATTTTTATTCCTGTCTCCTCAGGTATCAAAATCCTTATGCGTGAGGCATCCGAGTCCAATTTGCATTTAATAAATTCCCTTTTGCCGAATCTAATCCTCAAATCAGACGCTTTCAAAACCAAATTGAGATCGTCGACTTGTAGGTCGGAAAGGTTCAGATTTGCGTCAGATGCTTTGACCTGTAATTCCAGGTCAAGCGGAACTTGATGATTCAGTTTGATCTCCCATTCGTGTCTTCTCCAGCCCTTCATCACCCAGTCAGTCCATTCCTTTCTTCCACCTTTGATTTTTATCCTGGCTGTGCTGTCCAGATCAGAGAAGAAAAAGTCGCATTCCGGCTCTCTGTTCCAGTAATCCAATCGAGCATCAACCAGATTGACGGTGTCACTTTTAATCTCCAGCTCTCCGGCTTTAAACTCCACAGTTACTTTAGCCTCTTTAATTTTCTCCTCGAAGGGTATTTTCCATTTATAATCCTTGGTAAGTTCAGCACCCCGGGTCCACTCTCCATACCCAAAATAGACCGGACCCAGAATAGCCAGAATCATAAGTATGGGGGAGAGGATTGCCAGAAATGATAGAAATGTTTTCTTAAAGACCAGCTCGATTCCGATAGCGATCAGAAGAATGGGCCATAATGACAATATCTTAAACCAGACTGACCAGCTTACGTAATCCAAGGTGTTCAAAAGAAGTACAATGCCGCAGCAGATAAAAATTACCCCGGTTCTAATTTTTGATATGTTCATCTTGCCTCTCCTTTTAGAGCTTAGCTATGATATAGATCCCCAGAACGATTAATAATATAGGCCAGAGCATCTTAAAGCTGAACCAGAATAAAAAGTTATTGAAAAGGAAGATCAATCCCACCACCACCAGTATCAGACCCGGCAAAAAGCGAGAGGCGGAGGAAGTTGTCGCTGTTCCTGGCTCTACTTCATCCTCTTTTCTTTCCGGAATAAGTATCCAGCTGATGATATAGGCCAGAAGGCCGATTCCCTTGGCAAAGATCAAAACCACAAACACCAAACGCATCAGGGTGGGATCCATATTAAAATACTCAGCTAATCCACTGCAAAC
>JBARPA010000113.1:0-15319 GCA_049642665.1 Candidatus Zixiibacteriota bacterium | reverse complement strand
GACTATTTAGGTACGTATACCTGGGTAAGGGAAATTGATGTGGAAAAGGTCAATACTCCTGAGAATTTTGTTCTGAACCAAAACTACCCCAACCCGTTTAACCCTACCACGGTAATCAGATTTGCCCTGCCTGAGGATAGCTGGGTGAGGATTGAGGTGTTTAATATTTTAGGCCAGAAAATAACCACTCTGGTGGACGAGTATCTGACCGCAGGCTATAAGGAAACAGGATGGGACGGTACGGATTCCAAACGCACAGATGTAGCATCGGGAATATACTTCTACAAGATCAAAACCAAAAACTTCACCGATATCAAGAAAATGGTGCTATTGAAGTAACCATTTTCTAAAAACTGTTTGTTTTTCCCCTCCTCTTTTTTTAAGGGGAGGGGAATTTTATTTTATATCAGAAAATTTTTTAAAAACTTAAAGTAAATATTGACATTTTCTCATTGATACACTCTGATGGGTGGATTTAAAATCTTTAATAGAGGTTAGTGGAGTTTTTAAATTATCTTATTCTATCTATGCTTTGTTTGATTTTGGTGCTCCAGATTTGACCCGGTTCCAATCTCATTTTCCAGTTTGGAAACAATACCAGGGACTGGAAGTTTTTCTCAAAGCCCGATTCGGACAGGGAGACTGTCAGAATGGGGAAATGCCACAGAAAAGCGGGTCTATCTGTTTTTAAATTTACATCTATTTTAAGTTTCTGATCTTTCATCCCGAATTCTAAGATGTTCCGGCTCTGAGACTTATCTGACAGGTCTTTTTCCTGTGAGCTTGTTTCGTTAATATAGTAAATCTTTTTATTCTCTCCACCAGTTGAGGGAGTGAAATTGAATTCCACTCCGAACCAGAGATCTACTTCCTCTTTAAAACTATTCTTTATTTGATAACTTATCTCCAATAGGGGGCTATCAGCTTTTAGTGTAATGATTTTTGTTAGTGACAGAGGTATTCTTTTGTCTTTAGCCCAAACCCAGCCATTCCGGGTCAGAGTAAGCTTAAGTTTTTTCCCCTCTTTTTCAAGTTTGTGTCGATAGGGCTGATTCACAAAATCTCCCTGCTCTGGATATTTGCATCGAGAGAAACTATCAATTTGAGTAAAATCCCCTAAGAAATGGTCGATCAGGGAACCTCTTCTGTACCAGTCGTAGGTCAGATACTTTTCCAGGCCCTCTTCTTTGGTTAAAACCAGATCGTGGATGCTGGCCACCTTTGGGTTATTGCTCTGGTCTTCAGCCTTTCTGGAATTTAATATCTTTTTATGATATCCTTCCTCCCATCGGGAGAGGGTATTAATCAGATTGAAGGATTCAGGTAGATAATCCAATTCGTATAGAGCTCCTCCATATGAAGGCGAAAGATAAAGGTTTAACCAAGGGGTGTTGATTAAAAGGTCATCCTTCCCATCTTTATCCAAATCCAGCAACCGATAATCTACCCAATTCCTATTTTTATGAATTAACTGATTGCAGATTTCATCCCCTCTTATCAGATGAGAATATACAGCCTCCCTGAGATGATTAAGGTAAAGCCCTCCGAAGACACCATGCCAGTAAGGACAGTTGCACTGGGATTTCCAGAGTTCATCCTGGGCTTCTTTGAGCCTTGTTCTTTTTAAATTCTCATTGGAGACAAAAAGAGAATGAACTCTCTGGGATAGATCTAAAGTCCTTTTGTGGAGGTGATTTGCCTCCGGGTATTTGGCCAGGAAGTTTCTCCAGAATCCGCCTCTTACGAAAATGCCGAACTTATCAAAAAGCTTTGAATCTTTGAGGAAATTCTCTAAATTCTCGTATTCCCTGAATCCCTGAGCAGGGAGTGACCACTGGGACATCTCAGCATAAGATGAGGTGGGAAGATAAATCCTTCCTAAAGGTGGCAGTTTTTCCAGAGCTTCGCTGAAGTGAAGCATATTAATCCAGTCACTGTTTTTCTCTATGGCCTCAAAGAATTTTACCATCCACCCATTTTCATAACAATGTTTGTAAGTCCCGGGCCAGGTGCCAAATTTTTCCCCATCGTCAGCATAGACAATTAGAGGATCACCTTCCCTCTTGGCGATTTCTTTGAAATACTCTAATGTTTCCCGGGGTTCTTTGAAAGGTATTGTATATCTCAGGACTTTGCTGATAGGGAAGAGTTTGGTCATAAAACCCTGTTCTTCTGTAACATAGTATCCAAAAAGTTGTTGCTCAGTTAATCCGGAGTATTTGAAATGGGTATCATCCAGGATTACAAATTTGATCCCGGACTCAGAAATTATCTTAGGAAGATGAGGTTCCCAAACCCTTTCGGCCAACCACATTCCCCAGGGGATTGTTTTGAACTCATTTTTTATGAATTCAGTAAGTTTGTTGATCTGTCCCTTTTTATCCCAATCCGGTATGACCGGCATAATGGGCTCATAAAAACCACCGGTTAGAAGTTCCGCCTGCCCCTTTTCAACCATCTGGGCGATCTCATCACAGGCTTCCGGATGGTTTTTTTTCAGCCATTCCAGAAGGATTCCGGAGTAGTGCAGGGAGAGTTTAAAATGGGGATATTTCTTTAAGATTTTCAAAAAAGGCCAATAGCAGCGTTGGTAAGCATCCTCGAAGATGTGCTGGAAATTTCCTATGGGTTGATGGTTGTGAATCCCGAAGCAAAAGTTTATCTTTTGGGCCATAAAACGATTCCGCTTCAGAAAAGCTCAAATTTGAAGTATTTTTTAGGATTCTTCTTGAGATCCTCAATTAGCTCATCGATCGATCTGGTGGTTTTCTTCAGATCCTGATATAGGGTCCTGTCATTTATCAGCTGACCCAGGGTCCCCTCGCCTTTTTCAATTTTTTCAGATAGGTTTTTCAAGGAAATTGAAAGATCCTCAAGAGCCGAGGTGATTTTTATAAATTGGCTTGAGGCGTTATTAAGGTTGTTCAGGCTGGTCTCCAGTTTAGGCCTATTCTGATCCACCATCTCCTTAAGGCTGGAGGAAGCATATGAGAGGTCATCTATTGACTTCTCTATTTTGGGCTTGTTCTCTTTGAGCAGGGAGGCTAAATCGGAGGATAATTGATTAGCGTTTCTTATGGTTTCCTTAATTTTTTTCTCGGACCATTCGGTTCCCAGGGCGCCCTTAAGATAACCGGTCAAAGTTCTGATTTCAGCTATCATCTGGCCCATCATCCCCATTACTTCAGGAATGCCGGTGTCATAGAAACCTCTGGGGAATTGGGAGAGGTCTAAAGGCTTTTCGCTGTGCCCGGGCAGGATGGCGATGAATCTTTCGCCCATCAGGCCGATGTTCATTACTTTAAATTCCGCATCCTCCCTCAACTCCACGTCCTTGGTGAGATTTAATCTTACCAGCACATCCCCCTGGTAAAGTTTTATTTCCTCAACCTCCCCCTTTTTCACTCCCAAAACCGCTACCGGATCTCCAACATCCAGAGCTCCCACATTGGGAAAAAGGACACTTAAACTATATCTTTCCTGCCTGAATCTGTATTCCTTAATCCAGATGATCCCCCAGATCAGAATAATAACAGCCAAAACAACGGCGATGCCCACCCTTAACTCAACTGATCGATCTCTCATATCTTTTCTTTTCCACAGGGTTTCACTCTATATCGCTTTCCAGATAATCTCTAACCTTTATCTTCCGGCTAATTTCCTCTATGAGCCTTTTAGAGAATTCCTCCGCTGGATGCTGTCCATAGATCTTAAGCATATGATTCATAGCTATTACCTCAGAGATGACGGTGATATTCTTTCCAGGGGAGACGGGGATGGTAACCACGGGAATCTCCACCCCCAGGATTTTAGTGAATTTTTCCTCAATGCCCAGTCTTTCGTATTCCAATTCCTCTTCCCACCAGACCAGCCTGACCTCTACCTCTAACCTCTTTTGAACCCGAATGGCTCTGATTCCAAAGAGTTTTTCTAAATCTATGATTCCCACGCCTCTTATCTCCATATGATGACCCAGAAACTCATATCCGGTTCCTATGATTACATCCGGGGTTCTTCTGATTACCTTGATGATGTCGTCTGCAACCAGCCGGTGTCCCCTCTCCACCAGATCCAGAGCACATTCGGATTTACCTATACCTGACTTTCCGGTGTAAAAAAGACCCACACCATAAACGTCTACCAGAGTTCCATGCAGAGTAACTGCTGGGGCAAAGATATTATCCAGATAAAGAGATAAACGATTGGCCAGCTCCGCCGTGGAGAGGCGCGATTGAAAAACAGAAGTGTGATGGTGCTCCGCTATCTGAATTAGCTCCCGGGGAGGAACCAAGCCTTTAGTCACAATCAGGCAGGGGATCTCGAATTTAAATATATTTTCCAAAAATTTCATCCTTTTTTCCCCATCCAGACTCTTAAGAAATGCCAGCTCAGTTGCTCCCAGAACCTGGGGTCTATTATGAGCGAATCTGTCGGTGAAGCCGGCAAGGGCCAGACCCGGGCGGTGTATCTGATTGTGAGATATCTTTTTTTTAAGCCCATCCTCAGAGGTTAATAAAGTTAGCTCGAAAAACTCCTTCCTATCCTTATACAGCTTCTCCAAAGTTATCATATCAGCTGGTCCCTACCTTTATAATATCTGTTCCTCCTGCTCTGATTCAGGGTCTTTGTTTTCGATTTGAGATTTTACAGCCTGACCTTCTTTTGGCTTTTTATCCTGTAATTTAGCTTTGTACTTTTTTAATTGAGTTTCCATCTTGCCCACTACCTTCTCAACCGAATCGGAAAGATCATAGGATCGATATTTACTGCTTAAAATGGTTCCATATACTTTAACCTTAAGTTCCGCTGTGATTCTGTTTTTCTCCTGATCCAGAATGAGATGGCAATCTATGATATTATTGTAATATTTTTTAAGTTTCTTTATCTCTTTTTGTGAGAAATTTTTCAGATCTTTGGTCATATCAAAATGTCGAGCGGTGGTCCTGATCTGCATCAGATACTCCTTTCTTTTATTTGATCGATCACTTTGACCTGCGATTCGATCTTGGGTGAAAAAATCAAAGGGCACAACTTCTGGATCAATACTTCCTGATGCATACCGGGTCTTCTCCATCATTGAAAAGGTGGTTTATCAGGTAAACCACATCCGCAATGCTTACCCCTTTTGCCTTATTGACGTCACCCATCATCTCAGGGCATAAATCCGTTCCATTATTAAATAGCCAATTTATCATATGAACTACATCCACTATGCTCACGTGTCCGCTGGACTCTACATCTCCGCAGACACACTCCTGCACATCGCCGCACCAGGTATGGTCTAAATACAGGGTTCCGAAGTTGAACTGAGTTTCCACCAGTTGCGCATCAGGGTCTGAGATAAAGCCGTTCAATACTATATGAGCGGTCCGATCCTGGGTAGTGTCAGGTATGCACAAAACGTCCACATAGAGCTTCAAAAGAACGCCCGATCCCGGGGGTATGGGATCGCCATCATATGCCATTCCTGCTACCTTAACCCAGTCACAATCCAGAAATGCGGTGTTACCTACCTCGCCGTGAGCCTTTATCCATTCGAAATCCTCAACTAAAGTCCCTGCCGTCTGAATCTTGCAGTAACGAACAACTGTGGTTTCCGGGGGCACTGTATTGGAATCAACATCAATTTTGATCAGGTCCGTGGTGAAATCGGTTTCCACTGGACGTCCCAGGGTGAACATCAATTCGATTCCTCTGACGGGCACATCGTTTTGAAGTAAAACCGTTACCAACTGATAGGTTTCTCCGCTGGCCAGGGAAGTATCTGTAACCGTAACATAGGCTTTCACCTGAGCCTGGGCTGGATTAATCCCTCCCGTTATCCAGAAAAGCCAGAAAAAAATCAGAAATAAAAAGAATGGTCTTTTTTTCATCAAATCACTCCTTTCTTGGGACTCTTCTCAAAGCTACTTCTTTTCCAATAACTATTGAGCGTAACGAATGTCTCCTTATTTATTCGAGCACTTTCACCTGTGGTTTGGCCCTCGTTGAGAAAATTTCAATTATACCGGAAAACGAATATTTTTTTATTCCGCATCAGATAAGTGGGGTGACGATTTCAAATCTCCGGAGCTCTCCTCTTTGTTATTCACTGCCTTCTTTCTGAACCTCGCAGGAAGTATTCTGAGTTCCTCTCTATATTTGGTAACTGTTCTTCTGGCGATATTTATCCCTTCTTTCTTTAGCTTCAGACAAATCTCCTGGTCAGAGAGGGGGGTGGAGGGATTTTCTTTTCTTACTATCTCCTCAATTATTCTTTTGACATTTCGTTTTGATAGTTCCTCACCGTCTTCTTTTTTTAACCCGGAGGTGAAAAAGTACTTGATCTCAAATACACCCTGGGGGGTTTGCACATATTTGCCATTGGCTACTCTGGAGATAGTAGCTACATTCATTCCCACCCTCTCGGCAATGGTTTCCATAATTAGAGGTTTCATATGTTCAATTCCGTGTTCAAAGAATTCCTTTTGCTCCTCCACGATGGCCTCCATTACCTTTATCATGGTGCTCCTTCTCTGATTCAGAGCATTAAGAAACCATCGGGCCTGTTCCAGTTTCTGCCTTATGTATTTTTTAGTTTCAGGGGATGAACCGGAACTTTTTTTAATCATCTGCTTATAGGTAGGATTGATTCTCAAACGAGGGACGTTTTTGTCGTTATGAAAAACCACGTATTCATTGTCAATTTTATCCACCATCAGGTCCGGCATGATGGTAGATGCACCTTTTGTGAATCTACCGGAGGCTGGTCTGGGAGAGAGATTCCTTATTAGCTCCATAGCCTTTTGCACTTCTTCGAACCTGACCTTGAGCAATTTTGATACTTGAAAAGGGCTTTTTTTATCCAGCTCGGATAGATGCTGGCTTATTATCTGATAGGCCAGGCTTTCCTTTAAGTCTTTCTGCTCCAGCTGAATGAGTAGCGATTCCTTTAGATCCCGGGCTCCCACGCCAGGCGGATCAAATGTTTGGATCAGCTTAAGCACTCTTTTGGTCTTTTCGGGATCTGATTTTAAGGTGGATATTATCTCCTCAATGGAACAGCTGAGATAGCCATTCTCATCTATGTTGCCGATGATGTACTCTCCAATTTCGATTTCCTCCTTGGTAAGTTTATTGAACTTGAGCTGTTCTAAAAGATGGTCATACAGACTTTTTTCCATCACCTGAACGGGCTCAAAATATTCCTTCCCTCTGTCTCTCTGGTATTTTGCCTTATAATCCATGTCATCGCCTAAGTAATCTTCCCAGTTGATCTTGGAAAGTTCCGGATCTTCCTTGGGTTCCTCCTTCATCTGTTCCAATTCCTGTTCTTCTGTTTCCTGAGGGGAATCCACCTCCTCCAGAAGCGGATTGGTGGAGAGTTCCTGGCGCAGGGTCTGCTCCAGTTTCAAAATAGGCATCTGAAGCATGCGCAGGGATTGAATAAGCTGCGGTGCAAGCACTTGCTTCAATTTGACTTCAAGTCCCAGTCTCATATTCTCTTCTTTTCTTATTTCATCGGTATAAATCGGAATCTAATTTAATCTGAACTTCTCTCCCAAATATATCTTCTTTGCCTCCGGATCGGATGCTAAAAACTCCGCTGATCCCGATTTTAAAATCTCCCCTTCACACATAATATACGCACGATCGGTTATGGATAAAGTCTCTCTCACGTTATGATCGGTGATTAAAACACCTAACCCCTTGTCTTTTAACTCGTAAACTATTTTCTGGATTCCCTCCACTTTTATGGGGTCGATCCCGGAGAAAGGCTCGTCCAGTAATATGAACCCGGGTTCGTTCACTAAAGCCCTGGTTATTTCCAATCTCCTTCTCTCACCTCCAGATAGGGAATAAGCTTTCCTTTCAGCTAAGTGGGCTATGTCCAGATCGTCCAGGAGCGTTTTTAGTTTCTTTTCCCTTTCCTTTTTATCTTTTTTCTGCATCTCCAAAATGGCCAGGATGTTCTGCTTTACAGTCAACTTTCTGAATATGGATGGCTCCTGGGATAAATACCCGATCCCCTGTTGTGCTCTTTTATACATAGCCAGCCGGGTGATATCCTGATCGTCGATTAAAACTTTCCCTTGATCCGGCTTGATGAATCCAATGATCATATAAAAAGTGGTGGTTTTGCCCGCACCATTGGGACCCAAAAGACCCACTATCTCTCCCTGATTTACCTGTATGGAGACCTCATTCACCACTCGACGTTTCTTGTAAATCTTAACCAGGTTATCTGTTTTGAGAGTTGACATTTTATAGTAAAATTGGAAGTGGTTACTGGTTTTGACTTTTCTTATTTACAATCTCTCCTTTCACTTCCGTTTTTATCTTGATATTTTTTAATTCCTGATCTGCCTCAAGTCCATATCCGGTCATCACATCTTCATCCTTAGTAATTTTTACGAAGTCATCGGTGGTTATTTTCTTTTTGCCGGGGTCCCAGTTCAAGGTCTGGGTTTCCAGCCTAACTTTTTCATCTGTTATCACGTATACATTGCCCCACACACCTAACATCTGTGCCTTCTCTTTGATCCAGCCGCTGTCAGCTGCCAGCTGGGAGGTATGCTCTCCATTCTCATCGTAAAAATCCACCAGTAAACTCTCTGCCTGAGTGAGATCCTTATTAGTCCATTTGGCAACTGTTTTTGCCTTTATCACCGTTGTCTTTATGCCATTCTGAGTGAAAACCATGGTGGCATTGCTCAGAATCTGATCGGGCAAATTCCTGGAAAGTGGCACTTTTTGAGGTTGTTCCCTCTGACAGCCACCTAAAATAACCATTATTCCTGTTATTAATATAATATGTCTTCTGAAATTGTCCATATCCATCTAATTTAATACGAGAAGCGAACAATCCTGTATACATTTTTTTGCTGCCAAAGCTTCTATCCGGATGAAGCTGGTCTTGACTTCCATCTCTTATGCATCCAGACCCACTGAGATGGGTACTCTCGTATGATCTTCTCCAAAACTTCAGTATATTTCTGGGTTAAATCTTTTACATCCCTGCTTTTATCACCGGTAGGTTGGAGCTCTAACGCCGGTTTTACTATAATCTTGTATTTTTCATTTTTGTTTCTTAAAAGAGCCATGGGAATTATGGGGGAGCCTAATTTTAGATTGAGAAAAGCTGGACCAACAGGTGTTCGGGCAGCCTTTCCAAAGAAATTCACGAAGGTCCCCTTGACCCGGGTCGAATCTTGATCCGCCAATACCCCTAAAGTTCTCCCAGCTCTTAAAACCTTGATTATTTTCTTCACATCCCCAGTGGAGGATATATTTTCAACTCCTACAGATTCCCTGTTTCTTATTAGCAGTTTGTTCAATCTTGGATCGTAAACGTCCCGGCCAACCGCTGAGATCTTATACCCTTTCAAAGATAAATATGCGCCTATTAGCTCAAAGTTCCCGATATGTCCGGTTAAAACAATCACCCCTTTTCCCCTTTTATATGCAGTGTCAAGATGTTTAAGGCCTTCTGCCTGGACAATTCTATCCACCTCTGAAAGGGTGAGTTTTGGGAAACGTGCCACATCGGCTATATTTTTACCTATATTCTCAAATGTTTGCCAAGCTATTTTTTTTATTTCCCTTTCCTTTTTTATCTTTCCCAGGGCAAATTTAAGATTTCTCAATGTGGTTCTGCGAGCATCCTTCTGCAAAAAAAATGCCCATCTTCCTAAAACCTTTCCTAAAACTATGGCATCTCCTCGGGAGAGAAAATTGAATAATAGTATGAGTGACGTTATGAATCTGAAGGTAAGCCAGTGTTTGATTCTTCTCTTTGCTCTTATCAAGGTGTTTAAACCACGCCTGACTTTAAAAGATCGTGTAGATGTATTATTCCGGTGGGTTGCTTTTTGCCGTTGGTGATAATAAGGCAGGTGATGTTATAAGATTCCATCTCATTTAAAGCCTTGGCAGCCAGTTCCTCCCCCTGAATGGTCTTGGGATTTTTGGTCATTACTTCACGGGCTTTGAGCTTGAAGATCTCGTCTGTTTTTTCCACCAACCTTCTCAGGTCTCCGTCAGTAAAGACACCCACCAGCTCTTTATTTTCGTTCACTACAGTTGTGGCCCCGAACCGCTTGGAGGTCATCTCCAGTATGACATCCTTCATATCGGTATTTTCCTGGACCACCGGAACCTGGTCTCCTTTATGCATGATATCGGAGACCGTTAAAAGAAGTCTTTTTCCCAGATGGCCGGCTGGATGAAGCAAGGCGAAATCCTCGGATGAGAAGCCCCGTTCCTCCAGTAAAGTTAAGGCCAAAGCGTCTCCCATAACTAAAGTTGCCGTGGTACTGGAGGTGGGAACTAAGTTGTTGGAGCAGGCTTCCTCATCCACCGAGACGTCTATCACCACATCTGCTTTTTCTGCTATAGGGGATTTAAGGTTTCCGGTGAAGGTAATTATGGGAACCCCCAGCCTTTTGATCAAAGGAATCATCTGATAAAGCTCATCGGTGCCTCCGGATTTGGTTATAGCGATGACCACATCCTCCCGGCAGACCATACCCAAATCCCCGTGAACTCCTTCTGCCGGATGTAAAAATATGGCTGCGGTCCCGGTGGATGCCAAAGTGGCTGCAATCTTTTTTCCTATTATGCCTGATTTGCCAATTCCTGTTACGATCACTTTCCCCTTACAACCTAAAATCAACTCCACCGCCCTGATAAATTCTGAGTTTATCTTTTTCTCCAAATCGGAGATGGCTTTGGCTTCCTTTCTTATAATCTGGCGAGCTTTCTTTAGTATCATATCAGTTTCTCCAGATTTAGCCCTTTGCTTTCAAGGATTAAATCTATTACCTCCCTGACCGCTCCCTCACCGCCGTTGGCTTGTGTAACATAAGCTGCGTATTTTTTTGTTATGTGATTTGAATTTCTGACTACAATGGGAACTCCTGCCTTTTTCAAGACCGGGATATCCAGAAGATCGTCCCCCACAAAAGCTATCTCCCCATCCTTGATCTTCAATTTGTTTTTGATTTTCCGGTAGGGGGTGAGCTTCTCATTTGCATCTAAAACCGCATCTTCTATTCTCAGCTCTTCAGCTCGCAATTGGGTGGCTTTGGATTTTCTGCCGGATATCAAAGCTATCTTTATTCCAGATTTCTTTGCCAGATAGATACCCATCCCGTCTGATACATTAAATCTTTTCAACTCTTCTCCATTCCCGCTTATGTACAAGCTGTTGTCCGTCAAGACGCCATCCACGTCCAGAATTAAAAGCTTCACCTTTTTGAATTTGTTTTTTAACTTTGAATTTATCTTTTTCAATTTCTCAAAGCCTCCTCGACTTTTCTTATATTTAGTAAAAGCTCCTCCATCTTTTCCAGGGGCAGCATGGATGCTTTATCACACAAAGCCTGTCCTGGGTTCGGATGGGTCTCCACAAATATAGCGTCGCACCCGCAGGCAACCGCAGCCCGAGCCAAAGGCAGGATGAACTGGGGTTGACCTCCGGATGAGTTCCCAGCTCCTCCGGGAAGCTGTAAACTGTGAGTGGCATCGAAAACCACCGGATAACCCAGACCTCGCATTATGACCAGAGATCTCATATCCACCACCAGATTGTGATAACCGAAGGTGGTACCCCGCTCAGTTAGAAGGATCTGATTATTACCCACCGATTCAGCCTTTTCAGCGATGGATTTCATATCCTCCGGGGCCAGGAATTGACCTTTTTTTATATTCAATGGCTTTTTGGTTTTAGCTGCCTCTATGACTAAGTCTGTCTGCCGGCACAAAAAAGCTGGAATCTGTAAGATGTCCACTACCTCTGACACTGGTTTGACCTCATCTTTTGAATGAATGTCAGTTAATACCGGAATATCGAATTCTTTTTTTAATTTAGCTAATATTTCCAAACCCTGATCTAATCCAGGTCCTGTATATGAGTTAATATTCAATCTATTAGCTTTCAGATATGAGGATTTGAATATATAGGGAACGTTGTATTTTTGGGTGAGCTCTTTTACTTTCTCTGCAGTTTTAAAGGCCACTTCTTCGGATTCCAGGACACAGGGACCTGCAATCAAAGCCAAAGGATTCCCCGGGCCAACAATAAAATCATCTATTTTTACTGTACCTGCCATATGAGTCTGAATTATTCTTATTCACTTAATCAATTTATTATATTCTAATGGAGAAAATCATAATTAGCTGGTATTTCTACCTGCCAACCGTCTCCCTTCTGAGGAATATCTCCTTTTCCTTGGATTTCCTGTATTGGAGTGCTGCTTTTACTAAATCCCTGAACAAAGGGTGGGCTCTGGTGGGTCGGGATTTTAGTTCCGGATGAAACTGAACTGCTACAAACCAAGGGTGCCCTGTGGGTTTTTGACTCGAAAGTTCGACTATCTCTACTAATCTATTATCCGGTGAAAGCCCGGTGAGTTTAAGTCCTGCCTGGGTTAGAGTCTCCCGGAATTCGTTGTTGAATTCGTATCTGTGCCGGTGCCTTTCGTTGATCTCCGGTTTTCCATAGGCCTTATAGGACAGGCTTCCCTTTTCCAGTTCGCAGGGATAAGCGCCCAGCCTCATAGTTCCGCCCATCTTGGTTATGTTTTGTTGATCCGGCATCAGATGAATGACCGGATGGGGAGTTTCCGGATCGAACTCGTAGCTGTGAGCTTTCTCCAGATTACAAACATTTCTTGCAAACTCTATCACTGCGCACTGCATACCCAGGCATATTCCCAGAAAAGGAATTTTATTTTCCCGGACAAATTGGATGGCCTCGATTTTGCCTTTGATTCCTCTTTCCCCGAACCCGCCTGGAATCAAAAGCCCATCCACATCGCTTAGTAATTTATCTGCTCCTTCTTCGTCCAGGTTCTCGGAGTCGATCCATTTCAATTCTACCCGGGAATCGTTCTCCACCCCGGCATGGGTAAAGGCTTCAATTATGCTTTTGTAGGCATCCTTAAGATAAGTGTATTTTCCGCAGATTCCAATTCGGGTGAAGTATTTGGGATTTTTAATCTTCTCCACTATCTTTTCCCAATCTCTGATCTTCAGCTTATCGCATTTTAGATCAAGATGTTCCACCACCAGATCGTCCAGGCCTTCCTCGTGGAAAAGCAGGGGCACCTCATATATACTCTCTACATCTATGGCCTGGATCACCGCCTCGCTGGGCACGTTGCAGAATAGCCCGATTTTGTCCTTTATGGCTTTGGTGAGGGGCAAAGAGGTTCGACACAAAATTATGCTGGGTTGTATCCCTATCTCCCTCAGCTCCTTTACGCTGTGCTGAGTGGGTTTGGTTTTTACCTCGCCTGCTGATGCTATGTAGGGAACCAGGGTTAAATGTATATATAAGGTGTTCTTGGGTCCATATTCCAAACCCATCTGCCTGATAGATTCCAGAAAGGGCAATCCCTCTATGTCGCCAACGGTTCCGCCGATCTCGGTTATAACTACATCCACTTCCCCGTCTATTTTAGTTACCTTTTTTATCCTCTCCTTTATCTCGTTAGTTATATGGGGGATGACCTGAACCGTGCCCCCCAGGTAGTCGCCTTTTCTCTCCTTGTTTATCACTGATTCATAGATTTGACCTGAAGTCAGGTTGTTGTCTTTGAAAAGATTTTCGTCTATGAATCTCTCGTAATGTCCTAAATCCAGATCGGTCTCCGCACCATCCTCCAGAACAAAGACCTCACCGTGTTGAAAGGGATTCATGGTTCCTGGATCCACGTTGATATAGGGATCGAATTTCTGGAGATTGACCTTAAGCCCCCTATTCTTCAGAAGCAGTCCCAAAGAGGCAGAAGCTATTCCCTTACCCAGGGAGGAGACTACTCCACCGGTAACGAATATGTATTTCACCTGTTTTATCTTTGCAGTCATTTCATCCCCTCACTTTCATTCTTTTAAGGTCTGAGTAGGAATTGATTGCTCCGGAGTTATATTTGCTTACTAAAACCTTTATCCGATATCCGTTTTCTAAGGCTCTGAGCTGTTCCAGTTTCTCTTTTATCTCCAGAGGGCTTTGGGGAAACTGAGCGAATCTCAAAAGGAAGCTTTTTTTAAATGCGTAAATCCCAATGTGCTCGTAAAAATATGATTTCTCAGCAGATTTGTTATCTGTTTTTTGAAAGGGAACGGGCATACGGGAAAAGTAAAGGGCGAAATTCTTTTTATCCAGGACCACCTTCACTATATTGGGATCATATATCAATTCAGGATCATTGATTTTATAGGCTAAAGTGGCCATTTTGAGGTCTTTGTCCTTTTTCATAAGACGGATCAAATCGTCCACCATCCTGGGATTTAAAAAAGGTTCATCGCACTGAATGTTCAGGACGATGTCGCAGGGGATATTTTTTACAGCCTCAGCCACCCGATCTGTTCCGGTGCGGTGTTTTTTCGAGGTGAGTCTGACCTGCCCTCCCAGGTTTTCCATTATTGCCTTGACTTTTGGGCTGTCAGTGGCTCCCAGCACTTGGTCTAAGAGCTTTGATTTAAGGGCTTTTTCGTAGACTCTCTGAATTAGGGGTTTTCCATTAATCAAAATCAGGGGCTTGCCCGGCAACCTGGAGGAGTCGTATCTGGCCGGAATTACACCGATTGCCTTCTTTTTTGTCATACTTCAAAGTCTGTCAATCCATATTACTAAACCTGAAATGAAATGTCAACTAAAAAAATATATTAACGGTAAAATGAGGAAGTTATTTGTATTTACAGGATTTGCCTTGTTTTTTCGATGGAAAATTCTTATTATAATGAACAATTAATATCAGTGTATCCAAAAAAAGGAGCCTGTTTATGTTAGTTTCAACAACCCCCCAACTTGAGGGAAAAACCATAGTCAAATATCTGGGATTAGTCAGCGGGGAGGCGATCTTAGGGGCAAATATCTTTAAGGACTTTTTTGCAGGGATTCGGGATATTGTAGGCGGAAGGTCAGCCGCATATGAACAGGAACTCAGAAAGGCCAAGGATATTGCCATCCAGGGGATGGTCGATGAGGCAATAAACCTTGGTGCTACTGCGATTTTGGGAGTTGACCTGGATTACGAGACCATTGGCATAAGCCGCGGCGGAAATATGTTAATGGTCAGCGCCAGCGGGACGGCCGTGGTATATAAAGACTAAAAATCCTTTGACAAAGCAAATCTATGGGCGTTCTTGTTCTGTCGGGTCTTGCCCGCTTTGGCGGGTGTGATCTGACAGCACGAATAGTGGAAATATAAACGAATATTTCGATTCCCCGCAGATGCTGAAGTTTTTCGTCGGGATAAAGCCCGACGCTACGGTTTATCCCATCAAGGGTAGGACAAGGTCTCCTGACCTTGTCGATCTGTTTCTGGGTCGG
>JBARPA010000112.1:0-8669 GCA_049642665.1 Candidatus Zixiibacteriota bacterium | reverse complement strand
CTGCATATTCGGTCACGTTCAGCAAAACCCCCTGGGAGGAGAATTCCGGCACCCAATCAGAGCCCAGCTCCAGAACGTCGGGTGCGGTATTGGAGCTGAAAGCCACCACTATCTTCTCATGTCCGTCAGACCAGGTTAGATCAGTCAATTTGACCTCAATATCGGGATTCTCGCTCTCAAATTGTTTTATCAAGTCCTCCATAACCGGCCTAACCTCCGGATCAGTCCAGAACTGCCAGAAGCGGAGTTTGATTTTTCCCGTAGTTTCCTTTTGTGTTTCCCCACAGTGAGAAAAAATTAATGAGAGTATAAAAAGGGAAATGATAATTCTAAACTTTCTCATCTATTTAATTGGATAACCAAGATCAAATCCATTGTCAAGAGAAAGTTTGACCTCTTAAATACTTCACAAATAACAGCCCAATAAAAGAATCCACCAAATTCCACAAAATCCTTATTTTTCGGGATTTTTTTAAGATTTTACTTGACAAATCCCAAGGGGAATCTTTATAATACTTGTAAATATTGGGTTTCCGACCACTTGACACCACGCGCCATTCTGAACTTGACTTGAGGGGATCAAGCAAAGTTTGGAGTGGCGCTTTTTAGTTATATGAAAGAGAAACCTGAAAAAAAGCCCACACCAGACGGTAATGGTAATAATGGTAAGAGGTGCTGGCAGCTTTACAGTTTACAAAGGCTCAGCACCGATAAATTTATCGATGTGGTGGAAAGGATACTGAAGGGAGAGTATGAACTCCTGAACTCTGTTTCGGAAATTTATAAGGAACAGTAAGAAGTCAGTTCAGCAATTTCTTCAGATCGACTTTAAAGAAGTTCTGGATTAAACTCCAGCTTCTCAACTAATAAAAGAAAAGAAACTAAACCCTGTGAATGAATACCAAAAAGAAAACACAAGCTCGGGAGGTTGAAATGAATAACGGAAATCTAAACTGGCTGAGATTTTCTATGATATCTTTGTTGCTTTTCACTGCTTTTGCTGTGGGCTGGAATCTCTGGGCCGATATCAAAATCAACAACCCGAACAAGTATTCCCAAAATGTATCTCCAGGCAATTATGAGTTTACTTCATCACAAGCTCCTCTCTATTCTGAAGTTAAGCAAACTAAAGGAGCCACAGTAAAAACCGAAGATAATCGTATTTCTTTAACCCCCGTAAGGAAATTCTCCAAAATCGAGAACAAAAATTCAATCAGTAAAACTCCGGATTTAGCATTAGATACCAATCCACCTACTACAGATAGTCAAACAGATGAAGTTGCAACCTACGCAGGTCTAATTGCCAGCATCTCCGATGTTATGGGCTACAGCATTCCCTTTGAGGATGAAATCTTTGCTTACAATGAGCTATTTGCCAAACATAAAGGTGCCGCTAAGAAGAAATACACTATAAATGAGAATCCAGAAACACCTGAATCCCAGGAACCGGAACAGGGAATTGTCATTAAATCCAGCGAGAAGGACGGAGTCAAGGTGGAGGATGCCTGGTATAATGGGGTAAATGTGGTTAAAGCTCATCGGGGAATGAACGTGATGCATGCTTACGGTGACGGAGTGAACATCAATCTTGCCCGCAACGATGGGTTTAATGTGGACAGCGCAGAGGTTAATGGGCTGGATATTGACCACGTAGGCGATGACGGAGTTCAGATTTTCCGGGCAGGAAAGGATGGTCTGGTAATATATAGTGCGGGAGAGGAAGGGATAGACGCCATTGGAGACATGGGTAATCTTCTGCGCAGCAACAGCCCCAATTACCACGGGCTGTATGTTCAGTCATATGGCTCCTCCCCCAAAAATCCGGGATTATACGTGGCCGGAACCTTCTATGCCACCGGTACCAAAAGCAGCGTGGTCAAAACCTCAAAAGGCAATGAGGCTTTATATGCCATGGAATCCCCGGAAGTGGAATTCTTGGCTTCAGGCACCGGAAAATTAGTAAACGGCAAATGCTATGTTATCTTTGATAGGCTGTTTCAGGAGGCGATCTCAAGTGAGGTACCTTTGAGGATAATCTTGACCCCTAAAGAGACCTGGAGCGGCCTTTACGTAGCACAAAAATCATACCAGGGCTTTCAGGTCAAAGCCAAGGGTGGAGAGGAAAACGCTGAATTCGACTGGCTGGCAATAGGCAGAAGAAAAGGATATGAAAAACGCCCTGATTCTTTTTTACCCAAGTAATCTGGTCATATATAAAATAGATTCATTTATCCAGGATTAAACTACAACTTGAGTTTAGCTATATAAGCTATTCCTTAGCTTAATTCCCTCATAATGAACTATTAACTCCTAAAAGGGTTAATATCTAAAAAATTCTCAAGCATATGATCTGAAATTATCGTAAGAAATAATTAATAAAGACTTGCTAAATATGGAGAGTTGATTTTGTGACGATATGTTAAGATTTTATCATCCAAGGAAAAAGAGTTTGGTATAAAGGATATGATAAAGGTAAAAGATCTAACTAAAAATTATGGTGATTTAAAAGCGGTGGATGACATCTCCTTTGTGGTGCAGACGGGTGATATAGTGGGTTTTCTGGGTCCCAACGCTGCAGGTAAGACCACCACTATGCGGATCATAACCTGTTTCATGCCCCCCACATCCGGAACAGTGGAAGTAGATGATTTGAACATCTTTGACAATTCTCTGGAGATCAGGAAAAAGATAGGCTATCTGCCGGAAAACGCTCCCCTTTACTGGGAGATGAACGTAATCGAGTATCTTCAATTCATTATGGGCCTGCGAGGAATGAATGGTGGGAATTCTAATAAAAGAATGAAACAGATAGTTGATATCTGTGGTCTGGGTTCGGTTATTCATAAGGATATTGGTGAACTTTCCAAAGGTTTCCGTCAAAGGGTTGGCCTGGCTCAGGCTATGATTCATGATCCTGAGATTTTAATTCTGGACGAGCCCACCATCGGCTTGGACCCTAACCAGATCGTGGAGATAAGAAATCTGATCAAGGAGCTGGGAAAGGAGAAAACGGTAATTCTGTCCACACATATTTTACCCGAGGTGGAAGCCACCTGCGGTAGAGTTCTGATTATCCACGAAGGCAAAATTGTGGCTGACGGCACAGCAGAGGAACTGCAAAGCGGCTTCCAGGGTAGAGAAAGAATATATCTGGAGTTGAAAAATCAGGATCAGGAAGTGGAAAACAAACTGAGCAACCTGGATAAAGTTGAAAAGGTTGAAAGGATCTCCTTACCTTCCGGTGAGACCAAAGGCTTCCACATTGAATCCAGCAAGGGCGTGGATTTAAGGGAATCTCTTTTCAATTTCTCGGTTCAGAACAGCTGGATCATTCTGGAGTTGAAAAGGGAACAGGCCTCCCTGGAGGAGATCTTCAGGCTTTTAACCAAAAGCTAATAAAACCCGATTCTTATGTTAAGAAACACCTGGATATTCTGCAAAAGAGAGTTGAGATCCTATTTTAATTCCCCCATAGCTTATATCGTTATCACCATCTTTCTTTTGATATCCGGATGGTTTTTCTTTAACAGCCTGTTCTTAGTAAACCAGGTCAGCCTGCGAGGTCTTTTTTCCATAGTCCCTTTTATTTTTATGTTCTTCGCCCCGGCTATTAGCATGAGGCTGATCTCCGAGGAGAAAAGAAGCGGCACCATCGAGGTATTGGTCACCCTTCCGGTAAAGGACTGGGAGATAATCCTGGGAAAATACCTTTCCGCCTTGATCCTCCTTTCCACAGGGGTGCTTTTGACCTTAACCTATGCTCTGACGCTTTCCTTTATGGGAAACCTGGATGAGGGTGCTTTGGTGGGCGGATACTTGGGCTTGATCCTGGTGGGAGCTACCTATCTGGCAGTGGGTGTTTTTACTTCCAGCTTGACCAGAAACCAGGTGGTAGCCTTTGTGGTCAGCTTCGTTATCGTCTTTACCCTTTTTATGCTGGATAAAGTGGTTATGTTCTTTCCGGGATTTCTGGCATCATTTCTGGAATACCTAAGCGTGGATTACCACTTCTCCAATATTGTCCGGGGGGTAATAGATTCCAGGGACGTGATCTATTATATTTCCGTGATATTTTTCTTCCTGCTGTTGTCTGTGCGTTCCCTGGAAAGCAGAAGATGGAGGTAGTCGTCTTTGAGAGCTAAATTAACATATGGAATAAACTCTGCAGTTTTTGTCCTTTTGATTTTAGCCATATTACTGGTGGTAAATCTGATCTCGGTTTACCTCTTCACCCGGCTGGATCTGACCGAAGGGCGAGTCTTTTCCCTTTCCCAGCCCAGCAAGGATATTGCCAGAAATCTGGATGACAACGTCATCGTGAAAATATATTTCAGCGAGGATTTACCCCCACCCTATAACACTAATGCTCGATACATCAAGGATAAACTGGAGGAATACAAAGCCTATTCCCAGGGGAATCTGAAACTGGAGCTCATCGACCCCATTAAGGAAAATAAGGAAATGGATGCCCAGAGCCATGGGATCCCACCCGTTCAAGTGAATGTGGTGGAGCAGGACAAGATGGAGATAAAGAAAGTATATATGGGGTTGGTTTTCATGTATGGAAATAAAAAAGAGGTTCTGCCGGTAGTTCAGAATCTCTCTGGATTGGAATATGAGCTGAGCAGGACCATCAAAAGGCTTACCTCGAGATTCACCCCTGCTGTGGGTTTTCTCACCGGTCATGGGGAAGCTGATCTCAACACCGATCTCACCTATTTGAATTCCACCCTGAGCAAAGAATACTCTCCCGGGCCTGTCAACCTGAAGGATGGCCAGAAGGTGCCCAGAGGAATCAAATCCCTGCTTATTGTTGGACCCAAACAGCCCTTCTCCGATTGGGAGAAGTATGCCCTGGATCAATATCTGATGCAGGGTGGAAAAATAGCCCTGTTTCTGGACAAAACCGAAATGGATCTGCAGATGGGCAAAGCTGAAAAACTCGATTTAGGTCTGGACGATTTTTTGGAAAACTACGGAGTGAAGGTAAATGATAACCTGGTTATCGATATGCAATGTGCCAGAGTCACCATTCAGCAACAGAGCGGATATATGACTATTTCCAACATAGTGAGCTATCCTTTTTTCCCCACATCCAGCAATTTTAATAGAGAGAATTTGATTGTTAAACGCCTGGAGAACATGGATTTTCCCTTTGTCAGCTCCCTGGATTCATCTTATGTTTCAGATAAAAATCTAAAGTTCACTCCCCTGGTGATGTCCTCCAGCAGAAGCGGTATCCGGATTTATCCATTCGATATCAATCCTTTAAAAAAATTCAATAAATCAGATTTCGATGCAGGCATTCAGCTGTTGGCAGGAGTGATTCAGGGAAGTTTCCAAAGCTATTTCCGGGACAGGGAGATTCCCCAGCCAGAGGAAGCCTCACCTGAGTGGGAAAAACCTGAATCCACATTGACCCGGAGCCCGGAGAACAGGTTAGTGGTGGTGGGAGATGCCGATTTCATCAAGGACGGTACCATTCGCAACAAAGGCAATCTAATCTTCTTTATGAACATAGTTGACTGGCTCTCTCAGGATGAGAATCTGATAGCCATCCGCTCCAAGGAGGTATCCGTTCGTCCGCTCAAACCCCTCACCCCTGGCCAGAAAAAACTAGCCCGGTACGGAAATGTTTTAGGCCTGCCTCTTCTGGTAATAATTTTCGGCCTTCTGCGCTGGCGCATCAGAAAGCAAGTTAAGGGTAAACAACTCTGAAAAAATAGACCGCAGAGAAAATGAAAAAGACCATCATACCTCTTTTAATGATCTTATCCCTGTGCGTGATCGTATATTTCCTTTTGATCTCCAGGGAGAAAAAAACCTATTCCCCCGAAAGAGTTGATACCTTTATGCAAATAGACTCCAGCGCAGTGAACAAAATTGAGTTCTGCATACTCCAAACCAAAATGGTCTTCGACAAAAAAACCGGGAACTGGTATGCGTCAGGACCTGATTCATTTAAAGTAGACCAGCGCCTGGTGGGCCAGCTTTTGAACATGGTAGCAAATCTGGAGGTGGTGGATCTGATCTCCACCAACCCCCAAAAACAGATACTTTTCCAGGTGGACACTCTAACCGGAACCATACTCAACTTTATGAGTGGAAATGATACCTTAGCATCTTTAGCCGTGGGAAAAACCTCCCCGGATTTTATGTACACCTACGTCAGAAAATCTAATTCAGATAAGGTCTGGTCTGCAAAAGGTTTCCTGTCCCGTATGGTTAGCCGGCGCCTGGATCAATGGAGAGATAAATCCATACTGGAGCTGGAACCAGAAAAGATAGTCGCCGTAGAGTTTAAAAAAAGGAAGGGCAGCTTCAGGCTAATCCAAGCTGATACCCTGTGGAGGATCGCTCCTTCACCTTATACCAAAGAATATGATGCCAAACAGGATGAGACAAGGAATTTCATAAATCGAATATCAAATTTGAGAACAGATGCCTTTGCCTTATTATCTGATCTTGAGGGGGTAGATTTCAAAAAGCCCGCGCTCACGATCAAACTGACATTGGATGACGGCTCAGAGGAAATCCTCACCATAGTTCAAAAAATCGAAGAGGACAAAAGATATTTTCTCATAAAAAAGGGGGATGAGACGTTTTTCATTCTTTATCAGGGCTCCTTTGATTTCCTCAATAAAAATATAGAAGACTTCAAATTAGAAAATTAATCACTTGTCTTATATAGATGCTTCGGGAATAGATAGTCCCGAAGCCTTAGAATAGCATCGGCATTTCCAATATTGATGCATTGAAAATTTAAGAGCGAGGATAAATTCCTCGCCTATGTTCCTGCGAATCTCATCACCCCATAGAGGTGGGAATTCATCCCACCGAAAAATTGATTTTTTTATTCAAGCGGAAGACAAAAATACTCAACAAGAGTCTCTTTATGTTTTGGGGAATGATAATTCCGAAAGCTGGTAGAGATAATTAAAAAAGATTTGAAAAATGTTTTGGGTTAAACAGTATATCAGATAACTTCTTACAATTGCCTTAAAAGCTCCAATACAAAGCTGGCGCTGTTGTCGGCAGCTACCTCAAAGAACTCCTCTAACTCAAACTGAGCCGTGGATGAGCCTGAACCTCCGGCTAAATCCGAACAGGACCTTACCACAAGAACCGGAACTTTATTTAATATTGCCACCTGCACCACTGCGGCTGACTCCATATCCACTATCTGGGCATCGAATTTCTCCTTGAGCTCCTCCCTTTTCTCAACCTGATCTATGAACGAGTTTCCGCTCACCCCCTTCCCTCCTATTTTAATTTTTGGTGTCCTTCCAAGAATGGGCTTCAAATCCGGTTCGATGTTTTCAGTTATCTTTAAAAGATCATTATCTACCGGTAAAAATATCAGAGTGTCAGGTTTGTCTTTTCCTGGCAGTGTCATAATCATCCTCCATGGCTGGAAACCTTCCTGGTTATAAATTCCATAATCGTGAGTTGCCCAGCTCTCCGGGATCACAATATCACCGATATTGTTTTCAGGATCAATCCCTCCGCATATACCAGTAAATATTAACTGTTTAGGCTTGAAGCGATCAATCAGAAGCTGGGCAGTCATTGCTGCATTGGTCATTCCCACGTTCGATTTAACCACGATTACATCTTTGTCCTGTATCTTTCCTATCCAGAAAATCCTTTTTAAAGAATACAGGCTGTCCTCCAGGGTCATATGGCTTCTCAAGAGCTCACCCTCTGCATTAAAAGCATACATAATAGCTACCCTTCCCTGGAAGGACTGCTTTCCGCAGGATAAAATTATAAGAATTGTTATGATCACAAATAAAAGATGAAACCTTCTCTTCATTTTTTTTGCCCTCGGTTAATTTTTAGAGATTTACCTATCCATAATCTGGGTCAACCTGAAGGTTGATCGTCAAGATGTCGTCAAGACTCTTCGAGCTTTGCACACTCCAATTCTCATTTTATACCCTATGCTAATTCTCCTTTTGATCCTTCTATTCTTTTTTCCAGATCCTGAATTTTTTTATCCAGATCTTCTTTTTTGTCCAGAAGCTCTTTTGTGTCACCTCTTATAAATTCCAGCTCTTTTCTTATGATGAAAAGATCGTTTTTCATAGAGGAGATGTTCTGCTCCTCCAACTCTCGCAGAAGCTCGACTGTTTTCTGCTCCACCCGGGCTAATCTTACGTCAAAGGATTCCAGAAACTCTCTGATCTCGTTAGTATCCTTTTTCAACTCATAATAATCAGCTTTAGGGATTTTTGGCTCTTCTTTTGTTTCCTCTTCCTCTTCCTTCTCTTCCTCAATCTCTACTGGCTCGGAAAAAAGATCCTCTAATTTTTTCAGCCTGAGGTTTATGTTCTGGATCTCGGTCTCCAGCATCTTGCCCAGGGCTTCAATAGCCTCGCCGATCTCCTCAATATCCTCTTTTTCTATTTCCATTTTTATTCTAATTTTTCTTTATAACTCTAACCAACTCGAAAAAGCCGGTGCACGAACCAAAAATACCTCCCCCTGCTTCCAAGAGAACATAAATAGAGTCACCCGGAGCCACACTGAGAGTATCAACGAGTATAACCTTACTCCAAGTTTTTGAGACCACAGGAGCGGATTTGCCAAACTCTTGCCTCGTTTTATTTAAAAAACTGATGCCAGCCCAGCCAGTACCATATTGTTCTTTTCTCACCCAGCAGCTA
>JBARPA010000111.1:0-5043 GCA_049642665.1 Candidatus Zixiibacteriota bacterium | reverse complement strand
GATTATGAACAGGCTGTGATTTATTCCATTTTGAATGAGGAACCGGAACCCATCACGGCTCTACGCACCGGGGTGCCTATGGAGATGGAACGGATTGTGAATAAAGCTCTGGCCAAGAATCCGGATCATCGATACCGGCACGCAGACGAGTTAATCGTGGATCTGAGAAGATTACAAACAGAATTGACAACGGAAACCACCTTTCCCACGCGGACAGCTTATCAAATACCTCAGAAAAAGACCAACCGACCAATTTTAAAGATCGGCCTACCTTTGTTGGCAATTGCAGTTTTAATTGCTGGCTATTTTATTCTCACTCCCTCCCGTCAGATGGAGAAATCAGGATTAAAAACTACGGCTCAAGCTTTATGGAAAAATTCAATTGCCGTATTGCCCTTCAGAGATTTAAGCCCCCAGAAGGATCAGGAATATTTCTGTGATGGGATGACCGAGGCTATAATAGGAAAACTCACTGGTCTGAAAGACTTGAAAATAATCTCCATGACCTCAGCTATGCGTTTTAAAGCTCCTGACAGGGATATAAAAAAGATCGGAGAGGAGCTGGATGTTTCCACTATTCTTGAGGGAAGCATTCAAAAGGAGAACAACCGAATCCGGGTCAACGCTCAGCTGGTCAACGTGACTGACGATGCCCACCTCTGGTCACAAACTTATGATAGGGAGCTGGAAAGCATTTTCACCATCCAGGACGAGATTTCCCAGGCAATTGTGGATGCCATGAGAATCAGGCTCCTGGGAGATGACAGGGCGGAATTCATCAAGCGACATACCGATAATCTGGAAGCCTATAATGCATATGTACAAGGTCGGTTTTTGTGGAACAAGCGGGTGGAGGAGCAACTGATGAAAGCCATTGAGTATTTCGAGAAGGCTATAGAACTGGATCCCAGTTATGCGCTGGCTTATGCCGGTTTGGCCGACGCCTACTCTGTTCTCCCCAGCAATATTGGCTATCCTGCAGAAGAGGCATTTCCAAAAGCCAAGGAAGCAGCTGAAAAAGCGGTGCAACTGGATGATAAGTTAGCTGAGGCTCACGCATCAATGGGATTAGTTCTGGCAAATGAAGGTAGCCTGGATGAGGCTGAAAAAGAATATAAGAAGGCTATTGAATTGAATCCCGGCTACGCCTACGCTCATTACTGGTATTCGCTTTTGCTTACCAATATGGGCAGACAGGAAGAAAGCTTAAATGAGTTAGAAACTGCGTATGAACTTAATCCCTTATCTGTGGTTATACTGACCAACCTGGCGTCCAAGAAAGCAGCGTCGGATGATACGACGAAAGCCGAGGAGTTGTTTAAGCGAGCAATTGAGGTTGAACCGGGCAGAGCAGCAACATACACGGTCTACGCCGGTTTTCTGGGACAGATAGGAAAGGTGCAAGAAGCAGAAGAGTTAATGAGACGCGCTCTGGAGATCGAACCGAATAAAGCATCTACATACGTGGCTTATGCTGATGGTCTGCGCGAAATAGGGAAGGCGGAACAGGCGCTTCAACTGTTGAATAAAGCCATCGAAATAGATTCCGCGTACGGCCCCACATATAATTCACTAGCCTATGCCTATAATGAAATCGGTGATTTCGATAAGGCTCTCTGGGCTGCTAACAGAGGCATTGAGCTGGCCCCTGACCAACCCAACCCGTACGACACCCGTGGCGAAATCTATGCTTTGAACGGTATGCCGGAACGGGCAATAGAGAACTATAAAAAGGCTTTGGAAAAAGATCCTGATTTTCAAGCAAGCTTGGGGCACCTGGCCGCTGTTTATCTTCTGACAGGGGACTGGCGTAAAGCTGAGGATGCACTTAGAAAGATGGCCTCCAGTGAAAATAAATACACTGCATTAGCAGGCCGAAATTCTATGGTCCTTGTTCCTATGCACCAGGGGGAAATTCAAAGAGCACTTGAGATTTTAGAAAGTCCAGTGACGTCTGATACCACTGAAAAATTTCAGGAATGGGAGAAAGCAAGCAAGCACTCACAAAAACTTTTTATCTATTGGGAACAGGAAAAGTTCGATCTAGCCTTGAAAGAGATCGAAATATTGAAAGATATGCTGCCAGAGCTTGATCCCAAAGATAAGGTGAAGTTACGGGATGCTTACGCAATTACTTGGATGGCGCAGGGACGAACAGCCGAAGCTGAACGGATACTCAACAACTGGAGAAACGAGATCAGTGACGGCGATTCAGTTCAGTTGCGTCAGTACTGGAGAGTTCTGGGGATTGTTGAATTTTTTAATGAAAATCCAGATTCATCCATTGTATATCTGAAAAAAGGACTGTGGGAGAGGTCAAAACCAATTTTTGAAATACGTTATTTTCTGGCTCAGGTTTATCTGGAAGCTGGCCAGCCGAACAACGCTGCGGAGATTTTGGAAAAAACTCTCTCAAGGTATGACGAACAAAGAGCAGCCAAGGGAATCTGGGCAGCTAAAGCTCATTATTATTTAGGAATGGCTTATCAGGATTTGGGAAGAAACCAGGACGCAATTCGGAAATACCAGGAGTTCTTAGATATCTGGAAGAATGCTGATCCGGGGATACCTGAGGTGGAGGATGCCAAAGAAAGGCTACAGAAGTTGAGAGTAGAGAGTTAAGAGTAGAGAGTATAAAGTAGGTAGTGGATAGTAGATAGTAAAGAGCAAAAAGGTCGAAAAAGGGTGAACCTGAAAGCTCAAACTCCAAATTCATGGGGACATTATTCTCAGCTGGCCGCAGGCAGCCTGAATATCCTCGCCTTTGCTCATTCTTAAAGTAACTGCGGGGCACCGAGGGTAAAGCATTTCTCTGAATTTTTTTATACTTTCCTCATCCGGTTTTTCGAAGGGAAGATCAGGTACCCGGTTATAAGGAATCAGATTAATCTTACAGCTTATTCCTCTGACAATTTTAGAAAGATCTAAAGCATCCTTTTTTGAATCATTGGTATTTTTCATCAAGAGATATTCGAAAGTCATCCTCTGGTCAGTTTTTTTTGCATAGTATTTAGCTGCCCCTAAAAGCTCTTTTAGGGGGTATCTTTTATTTACAGGCATAAGATGGCTGCGCAGATCATCACTGGCTGCATTCAGGGATACGGCAAGCTTGATTTTTAACCTATCATCTGCCAGCCTGTAAATTCCGGGGACAATTCCAGCAGTGGAGAGGGTTATCTTTCGTGAGGCAAAGCCCAATCCTAATTCCGATTTCATTATACCTATGGCTTTTAAGGTATTGTCATAATTGAGCAGAGGCTCGCCCATTCCCATTAACACCAGGTTTGTGATTTTTTCATCAGGATCAAGGTGTCTTTTTATGGAGATTATCTGGTCGATTGTCTCGCCTGACGTCAGGTTTCTTTTGAATCCCATCCTTCCGGTAGCACAGAAAAGACACCCCAGGCCGCATCCCACCTGGGTGGAGATACACAGAGTCTTTCTTTTTCCGTCTTTTATCAATACTGACTCTATTTTTTCCATATCCTCAAGTTCATATAGAAATTTTTCAGTAGACCCATCTTTTGATTTAAGGGATTTAAGCTTTTTTATTGATTGGATATAAGCTTTCTCTTCTAATTTTTGTATCAAGCTCTTGGAAAGGTCGCTCATCTTTTTGAAATCGGTTAACCCTTTATCATATATCCACTTGAAGAGCTGTCTGGATTTATATTTTTTCTCACCTAGCCGAACCAGGAATTCCTCCAGCTCTTTTAAGCTCAAACCTTTAAGATTTAGTTTGTTTTCGTTCATATCTTTTGATATACGGCTAAACATTTATGATCACTACTAAAATACAAGTTAAAATCTTGACAACTGGTTCTAAAAACCATATGTTCGATTCAAATTTAAGTTGTTGATTTTTAATGAGGAAATCATCTCTGTAATACTAAACTTTAATGGTATCTCAGTCGATTCATCTATTAAGGAGAAATATAAGTGAAGGTTGGGTTTGTTCAGTTTTGTCCGTTCTTTGGCAATAAAAGAAAGAATCTCAAGAAGATAGCTCAGCTGATTGAGGATGTGGAAGCTGACCTTCTGGTTTTGCCGGAACTCTGTACTACTGGTTATATATTTAAAAACAAAGAGGAATTAAGGAGTTTGGCAGAATCAATTCCCGATGGACCCACAGTAGATTTTTTCAAGGATCTGGCTAATGAAAAAGGAATCAACCTGGTCTGGGGTATGCCGGAAAGGGATTATGATAAGGTGTTTAATACCTCGGTTCTGGTTACCTCTGAGGGAGAGATTGAAAACTACAGGAAGGTCCACCTCTATGACCAGGAGAAATTTCTATTCACGCCAGGGGACAGGGAGCTGGATGTGGTTGAGATCAAGGGAGCCGTGTTGGGGATGATGATATGTTTTGATTGGATTTTTCCGGAGGCTTGCAGGGTTTTAGCTCTTAAAGATGCTGAGATCATCTGCCATCCATCCAATCTGGTTTTACAATATTGTCAACCGGCCATGATTACCAGGTGCATTGAGAACAGGGTATTCTCTATCACTGCCAATCGTTATGGAACTGAGCAAAGGAACCAGAGGAAACTCACATTTACCGGAAAAAGCCAGATAGTCAGCCCACAGGGAGAGATCTTAGCCCTTGCCAGCAGTGACACAGATGAGGTTAAGGTGGTGGAGATAAAGCCAGAATTAGCAAAAGATAAAATGGCAACTCCAAACAACCATCTATTAAAAGATAGAAGAATAGATTTTTATAAAAAGATTTGTAAAAATATAAGGGAGGGTCAATGTTAGGTATTAACAAACCTAAAACAGGCAGGATTCTGGTAATAGACGATGAGCCTGAGATAACGGATATCATTGCCACATTTTTAAAAGAGGCTGGGTATGAGGTGGAGACGGAGAATTCCGGGATGAGCGCTCTGGAAAAGGCAAAGTCCTTCAAGCCAGATTTGATTCTTCTGGATATAATGATGCCCTTTATGGATGGTTATGAGGTCTGCGAGGAGTTGAAAAGAATCGCCCAGACCAAAAAGACCCCCATCGTCTTTTTAACTGCCAAAGATGCCAAATCTGATG
>JBARPA010000110.1:0-2719 GCA_049642665.1 Candidatus Zixiibacteriota bacterium | reverse complement strand
GAGGAGGATTAAGCCAACCTTCATCAGGATGATCCGTGGCATAGCTTGCTGTAAAAATCTGATCATAGTCCCATTCTCCATTGGATAGCACAAAGTACTTAGTCCTATCACCGCCAGGAGTGCCCATAGCGTTATCCGGGAATGTGTTGGATGAGTTGTAAGGATTGATCCGTTCCCATCTATCTTGATTCACACTCAGCCAGGGACCCCAGTCTTTGGGATGGCCCTCACTGTGGGAAATCCACCAGTTGAAATAGGTTTTCACTTCTGCTGGTGCTCTTACCACCCTAACCCCGGACACGCCGGTGGGGCTGCTCTCAGTGTATATCCCCCTGGTGGGCTGGCCGTCATTATCAGCCACGTAAGCGGTAGCGATCTCAACCTTTCTTCCTCGGGCGAAGACCGAGTCTTTAAACCCGGCAATATCATCCTGGGCACCTTGCTCCGTTCCAGAAGGGCTCTCTTGTAAACCATATACATCGGCATCCACATATAGGCCCAGCCACATTTTCTCAATGCTTTTGCCCTTATTTATATTTTTTATAGTGAAATCTATCAGAACGAAATCTTCGGCATAGGTATAACTCCAGTTATAGCTTTTCTGGGTTATCTTCACGCCTAAAGGATGATGTTTTCTCTCATCCCAGTCGGTTCTGGGGTCTGCATAGGTTAATGGCGCATCAGCGGTGTCATAATAGACAGCAATGATATCCTGCTCTGAGATGGCATCAGGAGAATAACATTGCACTCCAGGTCGGGTGGATCTTTCAATCATACCCCCCTCGGACCCGGAAGCAGGTGCCATCTCGTTGATACCAAACCACCCATCAGCACCTACGGTCACCAAAGTCTCCCCTTCAACCACAGCTCCAATCCACAAAGCTGCCTGGAAAAGGTACTCCAATCCAGAGTTAGGGGGCATCTCAAAAGAGGGAGCTACAGATTCTTTATCTGGGTTGGGACTAAAACAACCACCTGCAGTCTCATATAAATTCCTTCCCTGGCTGCCGAAAAAACCCCAGTTGGTCATAGTTAAGTATACATTCCCCACCCGGTGCACCCTTACCTGAGCCTCAGGTGATTCAGCAACAGGCTTAAAGGCCCCGGTAAATCTCATGCGCTGCATCTCCTCCTTGGGCAGCATGCGAGCATCGGGTGTCGAATTGAAGCAAATTAAGAGAATGGATAACCCCAGGATTAGCCTCAATAATCGGGAAAAATTATTTTTAGATCTCACTTTTCCTCCACAGAAACTTTGTTACCAAATTATTATAATACGCTAAGACGAACAAGTATTTAAGATTCAAAAATAAATTTCTCTTTAGCTCATCACAGCTTTATGTCTTAATTACCCCCGCATTGCTGGATTGCCTCTGCTGCTATAGATATAGAAGAAATACGAAGAACTCTTCTGATGTTGCCTTTTTTACACATTTCCGCTAAATAAGATAGAAGGAAAATATCCTTTTGTCAATAGAAATTTACACTGATTTATCAAATTCCTGTAGCCTTTAACATAGGATAAATCACCGAATATCCCCAGTTTCTTAGTTTGATGAAACTCAAAACCTGTTGTTTGTAAAAGCATTAGAGAAAAAAGGAGGATTCGTGCTGGATATTGACTGTCTGGCAAAGAAAAAAAGAAGACGGCAAAATATTATTCAGTTTTCTGTATTCTGGCTGCCGTTTATGATTTGATTATTCTATATTATGAATTTTGGACCTCAGGTGCTTCTCAGAACTTATCCACCCGAGGTGAAAGAACAATTGGCTGGGAGAGGTTACCCCGAACCAGCCACAGGGCTAAGGCCAGGGCCATTACCGCATCACATTCCTGGTTTGAGTCCCAGTAAAAATTTCTGAGTTCATCCTGGAGTGTCCATACCTCCCCGTTCTCCTTTTTTTGTTCGATAAAAGGATAAGCTATATTGCCTAAGGCATGGGCCTGCTGCAGATTGGCGATGAGTTCAGATTTGGCTTTCCCCCCTCTTTCTCCGAAGTTAAATCCTTTAGCCTTTATATCCTGTAATTCCGCTAAAACCACATCCCCTAAACCGGTGCAGTCAATTAGCACCTCCCCTCCATATTCATTTTTTCTTTTCCTTATGGTCACAAAGACATCTTTCCACTCACGTTGAAATCTTTCAAATGCCACCACCTGATATGGTTTTTTTGTGATATCCAGGGTTATACCCACGGTGTAAGTTCTTTTGCGGGCCAGATCCCAGCCGTGACAATACCTGTGACCTTGAATAGGGGCAGAAAGTCCGGTTGAGGATGAGGTAGCAAATGAAATATATTTTTCCATAATCACCTGATCGGGATCATCCACGAACTCACCTGATATGTTCTGAGCTATTTTCTGTGAAGATAATGTCATTAATTTTCTCTGTAAATATTCTTCACTTATAAAAGGATTCTCTCTGGAATCGCCTTTTTGTACATATCCGGTTTCGGGATTTTTTCTTAATTCCTGACATTTTCTGTAAAACCAGTTTTTCCCTTTTGGGGTTGAAGAATAATCTAAAATCCCTGCTCTGTCTGCTAATCTCATCTGAATTACATGATCTACTACATACTCCGGGTGGGGTTCAAATGCCACCTCATCGAAGTTGAAATAGTCATAATCATGACCCAGAAGATACTCACCCCTTCTCTGGGTGGATCTTGCCCAGAAAACCGCTCCATTTCCAAAAACTATGTGAGGGTAAGGGGTGAA
>JBARPA010000109.1:0-4315 GCA_049642665.1 Candidatus Zixiibacteriota bacterium | reverse complement strand
CATTTGTCTATTCCATCGTAGACTCCGTCCTTATCCGAATCTACTCCCACTCCATCCTTGTCCACCACAGCTCTGGCCGGGGTATTGGCTTCTTTGTCCACCGGATTGGGCACGCCATCTGCATCATCATCCAGGGGGCAGCCCTTGGCATCAACGGGCCATCCGGATGGAGTGTCCGCACATTTATCTATCCCGTCGAAAACTCCGTCCCCATCAGCGTCGGTGGGACAGCCGTTCACGTCTACCGTAGCTCCTGCAGGGGTATCTGCGCAATTATCCAGTCCATCGTAGATGCCATCCCCGTCTGAATCTAAAGGACATCCATTCTCATCCACCATAGCTCCCAGTGGGGTATCCGCACATTGATCCAGTTTATCGGGAACTTCATCCTCATCAGTATCCTTGGGTTTGCCAAAATAATAGGAAACGCCCAGGTAGATCTCCGGGGCAGCCTTGGGCAGATCCAGCTCGCCCAACTCCTCGTTTTTTCCCACGATGTCCTTATCATTTATGAGTCCGGTGAGAAGTCGGGTGAAGTATCGGACCCTGGCTCCCAAATTTATGCCCACATTCTCCCGGGGATAGTATTCCACTCCTCCCCCGAATACCAGGGTTACTTCCTGATCTTTTAGTTTTACCGAATCAGCACCTGATCCCATCTTAGCAGGCCATCTAACCACTCTGGTAACGGTGCTGGTATCGGTTTCAAAGGTTTTCTGCCATTTCCAGAATGCAATCCCCGGCCCGCCAAAAATGTAGGTGGTATACTTCTCGTTTTCCGGGTTAAAGAAATAGTATAATGCCCCCTCAGTTATAAATTCGAGATTCTCCCATCCGTCCGTTTTTTTATCAAAGGTAAACCCGGCATCATCATCCGGTGAATCCAGATTGGCTTCCCTGGTTTGACCGTACTTAGCCATAAAACCCAAAGCCAGGTTCTCTTTCACCCCATATTTAAAGGTGAAAGTTCCGTGATACCCCACTGTCCAGATATCATAATCAGTAAACATGGGTTTCCACAATCCACCATCCAGCCCCACGGAGAACTTGCGAGTCATCTCCATTCCCCAGGATTGCAGAGAAAAAATTAAAACCAAAGCAGCAACTGCAAGGATCAGACACTTAACTCTTCTCATTTAACTTCCTCCGTTACAGAATTTTAGGTTAGAAATTAAAGGTCTATTTACTCCTTCTTACCATTCTTAAACACCTAACTCAGACTCTCAACCTTCAAATACTTTTAACAGTTATCTTTAAAGGTCAAGATAGATGAATTAATTAATAAAACAACTTTCCTTTGTCAAGGATTTTTTTATAACTAACAACCAAAAGCTCTCAAATCAGGTAATTCACTAAATCTTTTCCGGTTAGACCTGATTTAAGATCACATTTAATAAAAAGATCTTATACTGATATTTTAGACTGAGAAAGAGGACGGTCTATGTCTCAATAAACCTTCTTGATTTCGGTATCTGGGTAGTAATGCTGGAGGATCTGGCGGTAGGTGTGACCTTTTCTGGCCATTCCAATGGCTCCGGTCTGGCACATCCCTACCCCATGACCATTACCCCTGCCCTCAAATATGATGGAGTCTATATCTCCTACTTCGTTTTTAATTAACTCAAGAGCAAAGAGGGTACTGGGTAAGATCGCCTCTGGATTTTCTGCTTTTCTTATCACCCACCTGATTTTGTCCTTTTTCAGGTGGAATCTGCCCTTATTCGTTTTTATCTCAAGTTCTTTGACTCTGCCTGATTTTGACCTTTTCTTTATTTTCATATCTTTGATCTTGCCCACATTGTCTGGAGCATACTTTGTATGTTCCTTCAAATATTGAGGCAAGTTTTTCTCTAACTTCTCCCGTTCCCACGCTACCCTCCACTCGTATCTTTTGTACCAGGAACAGTAATCCTTATCCGAAACCGATGCCAGGTAGGCAATCCTATTGTGTCCCCATACCTCCTTCACAGACTCGGTCCTTCCCCCGCAATTGGCATGATAAAAAGCCTGGATGAATTTTCCTTTATAGGTTATTACCTGGCCCTCGGTCTCCGCAATGGCTTTATTTACTAAGCTTTCCTCTTTGTCCATACTTCCATAAATCTGATCAAGAACCGTGGACTCCAGATCGAAGCCCCTGCTTTCGCTTTTTTTGATCCGGGATAAAGCATAGGTCCGTGCTGTTAACGCCTGGGCCTTAAGGGCTTCAAACTCAGCTTCGCCCTGCTTTCCCATCTCAAAGGGAATCACCCCTTTAAGGTAATCCTCCACCCACAGCCAGTTCAAGACCAGAAGGGAGGTGTCCTCAGGTATAAAAATCGCTTCCAGTATGCCCCGATACCTCTCACTGTTTAAGGAAAAACAAAACCTTTCGTTCTTGGGAACAAAAACCACCTTAGTAACTTTCTCCTCAAGCCTATTCTCATTGCTGTCAGATAGGATTATACCTTCACTATTAGTCTCCAGAAAAAGCTCTCTGCTAGAGAAGTATACTCTGTCTTCTTTTCCTCCAAAAACCTTAATCATGAAGGAGACATGAGGAGAAACGGCGATTTTTTCTTTTGTCTGGAGCAGCTTTATGGACAATGCCGGCTGTTTAAGTTCAGGATAGAAGATCTTCTCCATTCCCTGGGAAAAAGCAGTTGAACTCCATATACCGGATGAAGCTATAAGAAGAATTCCAAAACATAAAAATACAGAATAAACTCTTTTGTTTAAGGCAGACATATTTTCCCCAATATTGTGTTTTTATGTGCTCCGGTGACCTTTTTAAGACCACCCGGAAGTTCGTCTATGGTTTGATTGGCTAAAAGGGCAAATATCAAGGCTTCCACTGCATCGGGATTGTATCCCAGCTTATCGGAGATAATCACCTCCATTGGAGAGAATTGCTCAGATATTTTTTTCAGAAGGTACTTATTGTGAGCCCCACCTCCGCATACGATCAACCTGTTTATTTTATGATGCGACTTCACAAACCTTCTGTATGCGTCCCGAATAGACCAGACAACTAACTCGCTGGAGGTGGCCATCTTATCCTCAGGAGGAATATTTGACCTCAGGATAATTTTCAGAAACATTTCCCCAAAATCCTCCCTTCCTGTGGATTTGGGAGGGGATGATCTGAAATATCTATGCCTTATTAATTTCTTTAAAAGGTTATCATTAACCTTACCCCGAAAAGCGATTTTGCCATCTTGGTCGAATTTCTTTTTAAAAAGTCTTCTGGTTAAGTTATCCAGAAGCACATTGCAGGGACCGGTATCGAATCCCCATACATCTTTAAGTTCACAATTTTTTGGCAGAACAGTGAAATTGGCAATACCCCCCAGGTTTAAGACCAACTGAGAGTGAGTCTTACTATTAAAAAGAAAAAAGTGACCCAGAGGTACCAATGGTGCACCCTCACCACCAGAAGCCACATCCGATGTTCTGAAATCACCCACAGTTACAATTCCCATGCGCTGGGCGATAACTGAGGCTTCTCCTATCTGAAAGGTGGCTTTAACCCTCTTTTTGAATCTGAGGACCTCCTGGGGAAGATGTCTGATGGTTTGGCCATGACTGCCGATAAGGTCGATCTGCTCGGGCTTATATCTTAATTCCCTTAGCAAAGATAAAGCTGCCCGGGCAAAATATTCCCCCATTACCATATTCATCCTCAACGCCTCATCCAGATTCTGAAAACCCGGATTCGATATCTGAAGTATCTTTTTCTTTAGATCATAAGCAAAAGGGTAAGTTTTAAAACCCAGTTCTTTGACTTTAAGTTTTAGCCCTATCCGATCTATTTGCACCAGGCAGGCATCGATACCATCAGCAGAGGTTCCGGAGATAAGCCCCATCACCTTTCTTTTTTTCTTTTTCAAAAGATTTTTAAGTTTGTTCATATCAGAGTTTTTCTCTTTTTCGAAATGATTTTATCTAAGCTTTCTGCAAACCTATCCTCTTCGATTTTTTTATCTTTTAAAAGCTTAGAAAACCTTTCCAGAATTTGAGGTTGCTTTTCGTATTCATGGCACAAAAGAATCAAATCGTTTCCCGCCAGGCAAGCCTTTTCGCAAGCCTCGGGGACGTCGAAATTCCCCTTGATCGCACCCATGCCCATATCATCGGTTATCACCAGGCCTTCATGTCCCAGATCTATTTTTAAGATATCGGTGCAGATTACTCTTGAAATCGTGGCCGGGTTTTCAGAATCAAGGGAAGGACATTTCACATGTGTGGTCATAATGAAATCGGCACCGGAGCTGATAGCAGCTTTAAAGGGAGGAAAATCAATTTTTTCAAACCTCTGTTTAGTGTTCTTATTTTC
>JBARPA010000108.1:0-6075 GCA_049642665.1 Candidatus Zixiibacteriota bacterium | reverse complement strand
AGGTTATACTATTCCCTTTGAACAGGCAAACACAAAACATCTAAAAGGTTCTCTGGGTATGGCTCGTTCTCAGGATCCCAACTCGGGGGGGAGCCAGTTTTATATTTGCTTGAGAGATCTTCCCAATCTGGACGTAAACTATGTTGTCTTCGGCAAAGTTGTTAAGGGTATGGAAGTTGTGGATAAAATCGCTCAAGTTCCCACAGGTGCAGGGAATTTTCCTGAGAAGCAGGTGATAATGACAAAAGTCTACGAGAAAAAATAGACAAAACAATAGTTGTTTTAAAAAGCCCATCTTTAGGTGGGCTTTTTTTATTAATTAAGGTTGCATTTAGAGATCCAAAAACCAGTTTAAATTTGTAAACATATTCAGTGATATTTATTATCTCAAGTGTAATTCTATGGCATGCAGGATCTTATGCAATAAATTGTGTTAATGTCAACTGAGATGATGAGGTGAATCAGTTAATTTTTTAGATCAGTTTTTTAATTTTTTTTAATTTTTTTGTTGACAAAACCCTATTTAAAGATTAAATTAAAAATGGGTGAATCCCCTCTATGGGTGTGGGGTAAAATAGAAGAGAATCCAGCATTGAAACTTGTGGAGGGTAAAGAAGTTTTTTAGCATTATTTACGATTTTGAATCGTAAATAAATAAAGGAGTTAATTGCTGGGTTTTATCTGAAAGACACAAAGCTTAAACTTATTAATACCCCTTATCAAGGAGGTGAGGGAATTCAGAGGGGTAAAAAGGCTTTATGGGTTCCTTTTTTGAAAGGAGGTAAGTAATGTTCAAAAGGATCCAACTACTGATGGCAATCCTTTTGGTGTTGGCTTTAGTTGCTCCTGCCTGGGCTAATAAGATAGCTGTGATGGGTTCATCCCAGGAGGTTTCCTTAAACCTGAACAATAACCAGGATCTGGGTGCTATAGTTTTGGCTCTGAAATTTGCTGAACCAGGATCGGATGTTACCTTAAGGTCCTTTTCCTTTGAGGGAACCAAGGTGGAATACATCGAATTCAAAGAGGTGCTGATAAATAATGAGGAAAAGACAGTTTTGATCTACGCTATTCCCTTTGAGGAAGCTTATATTCCTGCTGGTGAAGGATCGATTGCCAAACTGAGATTTGAGGGGAAAGACCCCATAACCCTACAAACCACGAAAATTTCCCATCAGGATGGTATCAGCCTGGTAAGTAAGGATGCGGATGATCTGGAATTTGACTTCAATACTACTCCTGTGGCCAAACCTATAAAGGAACTTCCCACTGAGTTTTCGCTATCCCAGAACCATCCCAATCCCTTCAACCCCCACACCATAGTAGAATATGCCCTTCCTCAGGATGCTGAGGTGAGCTTGGTGATTTACAATGTTTTGGGTCAGAAGGTTAAAATCCTGGTGAATGGGCACCAGACTGCTGGTTTCCAGAGCGTGGAGTGGGATGGAACCAACGAAAATGGAAGCGTAACTTCAAGCGGAATATACTTCTACAAGCTGGTAGCCGGAGAATACACCCAGACCAAGAAGATGGTAATGCTGAAGTAGCATTCTTCGGGATAACGGATTGAAAAGCCCCCCGCCTATGGCAGGGGGCTTTTTTATTGACAAGCTAGCAAGATTTTTTGTATACTAAATTATCAGATGAAATATTCAAAATATAGACCTCTTAAATGATAAATGGTGTCCAGATTGCTGGCAGTGGTAATTTTAATTTGCAGAGTGAACAAACTTAAGAGGAATACGTTTGATCATATAAAGGATATGAAAAAGGAAGGTTAGGCTTAGAGTAGCAATTTATTATAGGAGTTAACAAGCAAGTTTGAAGAAATAAAGAAAGGAGTTATTAAAATGATAACAAGGCGAATATTGGCTATCACTTCTGCAATCCTTTTGTTGGTTATGGTCTTCTCCTCCACTGTGATTGGAAAGGGATGGTTATCTGAAGAGGAAATCAAGAAAATAGCATATGAAACAGCAGACAGTGCTGTTCAGCATGACATGGATTCAACAGGAAAACAGATAAGATCTTTCTGTAAACTGGATTTCGACTCAATTCAGATAATTCCTGTAACATCTATCATACTGATGGAAGTGCCTCCTATGTTTCCCTCTTTACCTACTTTGAACGAGGATCATAAATGGTTTTACCTCGTAAAATACTTCAAAGATGGACTATTGGTTGGAGAAGGGAAGATAGATGTCTATGGAGGCGACCGTTACCCCGGAGTAAAGAACGTAATGGTTAGAGAGCCTCATCCATTGCCTGAGGGAATTTTTGACCAGGAGAGAGCTAAAAAAATATTTGAAGAAAAAACAGGGGAGAGTGTTTGTTTAATAACTCTAGCTCAATACTACATAGAACCAGTAACAATACACACCGGCCTGGGTATTCCATATGCCTGGTGGGTTTTTTCCCAGGGAGGTCCGTATCTGATGTCTCTCTCAGGAGATATAAAACCACTTTACGATGAAAGTGAAAAGGGGAGGTGAATGAAATGAAAAAGAGGATAGAAACCCTAATGGTTTTGATCATCCTTGTCTTGGTGTGTTTCATCCTTGGCTGTAAAAAACCAGACCAGTATTACTTTGCCACAGACCCATCTGGTTTTGGCATATACTACATTAAACAGGATACAGACACCTCCTGCACTCAGGCATGTTTGCAGGGGTTTGAATACCAACAAGGTCTTTCAATCAAAAGCCAACAGCAGATACTTAACGAAGCTGACACATGGCCTTATGATGGGTTGTTGTCTTTGTATGAAGCTGCGATGTGGATGACCAACCAGGTATATGGCAAGTATTACAGTGCGCGGTGCGTCTACAGAGACTCATTCTACACCTGCGCAGAAATGCTTATAGGAGGTGAAAACGAGGTTCTCGTCTTCCACACAAAAATACCACACGCCTGCTTGCTTCACGGATTATGTTTCGCACATCCAGATAACGGAGGCGAGCTTATCTCAGTGATATTTATGGATCCTGCAATACCTGGAAGTGGCTATAACTTATCTCATGAGGTTTCACTGTCTGAGTTTGCTGGTATAATGGGATTTGGTTATTGGTGTTTTGCAGGGTTGTCACTCATGCCTCTATCAGGGCCCCAAGACTCAGGAACGATTTTTGCACACGGAGAAGACGAAGGATGTAATATTCCCTTAGGAGATTTTGAAAATCTCCCTCTTGATATTGAGGGATATTGTGATGACAGCCAAGGAAGTCAATTCTTCAAGGACAGTCCATGGCCATCAGTATATCCTGACATTGATGGTGGTGAAGGTCCAGGAGGTCCCGACCTCACACAACCAGCACTTGAAGCCACTGACTCCATTCTATCCGAACACCAAGGTAACCAGGTTTTAGATGAGCCTGGTGACCCATACTACGAATACCACAACTGGGAATATGAACTAGGGGCAGTACCAACATCTGTGATATTTGTGCCAGAAAAAAAGGGTGTAGGTGAGTTAGGCGAGGTGTGGATTATGCGGGCTTATGTGTACTTCGAAAACGAATTCGGGGTATGCATGGTTGTGAAGACCGCACTCCCAGACTACCCAGAGCCTGTGTTTGAGTTCAACAGCATCTGCTACATGCCCCAACATCCCCTTGGTGGTGATGGAACTTCGACCAACAAAACAAAAAATACTGGGATTCTGTCTTATGATGGTGTAGGGAAGCTTGCCAAAGAACGTTATCCTGACTTGGTTGAGATTGTTCCTTTTGCCAGCAAGAGGAATGAGCTGTTTGCCTACTCTTCACTGCTATTCTGGGAAGTTAAGAGAAGCGACGGCTCTGTTAACTATCTATCTCCATTCGGTGATGAAATGGAGATGGATAACAAAGGATTTCTCTGGCTGAAAAAAGAGTCCTCACCGCAGAAAAAGACCAGCATCCCTGCATCATTCAGCTTGAGACAGAACTATCCCAACCCGTTTAATTTATCCACTGAAATCGAATACTCGCTTCCTAAAGATGCACATGTGCGTTTGGTAATTTATAATGTGTTAGGTCAGAAGGTTAGAACTTTGGTAAATGAATATAAGAGTGTTGGGACTTACACCATAGCTTGGGATGGATCCAATGATAATGGAAGCGTGACTTCAAGCGGTATATACTTCTACAAACTGGTAGCCGGAGAATACACCCAGACCAAGAAGATGGTAATGCTGAAGTAGCTTCTCAAATACTTCTTACTCAAGCCCTCAGCCTTAAAGCTGAGGGCTTTTTTTATGGTTATTTTTTAGATAGACTTTTTTGAGTGGGGTCTCAAGATTTTACTAAATCCATTTAAATAAATCAAAAAGCAATTGTAAAAAGCATTTAATCTTTTTGAGGCCTTTAATATTTTAAGATTAATGACTAATAAATTTAACTCAAAAAGGGAACTTAAAGTCCAGCATTAAAAAGTAAGTTTATAATTGGTTATGCATGGTTATGTTGCCCCACATGTTTCAAAAAAAGAGATGTAAATGTCAAGCCCTATTTTAGTGCCCTTTTATTTTTCTAAGTTGTTGAGCCAGTTGGGAGTTTCGGGGATTAAGTTGCAAAGACTTCTCCCAGGCTTTGACACCCCGCTCCCAGTAAAGTTTGTTTTTCTCCAGATCTGATAACTGAAAGTAGCGATAACCTAAATAGTAGTGCAGGATGTCGTTTCTTTTGTCAAATTCTATTGCCTTTTCCAGCTCTGAAACAGCTTCTTTGTAATCCTGATTTTGAGAGAAGATGTCGGATAAAACCAGATAAGCTGAAAGGTTTTGGGGATTTTCAGTATTAAATTTCCTCAAAAGCGTAATTGCAGAATCAGCTTTGTTATCTTCAATAAGAATCTTAGCCCTTTCAAAATCCGATAGCTGATATTTTTCTGCTTCGGGATTTCCCGTATGCTCTTTGATCCTGTAAATCTCCACCGGCATCCCTCTTAAGATGTAGTTGGTGACCACCCTGGCATCCTTCATTACTTCAGGATAATCCTTAAAAGCTCTTTCCTTGTTGCCGCCTCGGCTCTCAAGTGCCAGATGGGTTATGGGGTATCTTTTGAAAAGCAAAGTATCCACTCTGACTACCCCGAACATATGGAAACAGAAGCTCAGATTATTGTCCTGTGTCAGGGTGGAGGCATAGGGGCCGGACAAAACCGCACCCTGATTCAAAATCTTGCCCAAATCCTGAGAGGAACGAATAAGAGAATTTTGACGGTTTTTTGCCCAGCTTATGTAAGGGCTAATGTTGATGAGGAATATTAAAATGACGATTATCAAAAACCCAAACAACTTAAATGAAGGGATAGTGAGTATGGTTTTTGATTTATTCTTCAGAAAGAGGTACCAGACTATTATTAATGCTATGGCTAAAAGAACTGAAAAGGTAACTAATGAATCGAATGATCCGGTTTTACCAAAAAGCCTAAGGTAAAAGGTACACAGATGAAAGACCAGAATCGAAAAGATAGGTATGAAAAATATCCAGTATACCCAGCTCAATTTTTCCTTCTCCCCAGAACGTGCTGGATGCAGAAATTTATCTAATGCTATTCCTGCCAAAACACAGAGGGGAGGTATAATAAGCAGCTGATACCGTAATGGACGGTAGTTCCAGGGCATCAAAGCCATAAATCCGATGATAAGCCAGAGGACCATATACAATTCCGACTTAGAGGTGGATTTGATTTTTTTCAGAAAATTGCCTTTAAATATCTTGAAAAAGTAAAAAATCAAAAAAAGGCAGGAGATCAAAAAGAGAAAAGGCATTCTGTAAAAGAGATCGGTCCCGGCCCTGTATGGTGCTCCCTTAAATATACCTGAAACGTATCCTAATGAAAAGATCGAGTAGATGAAATCCTTAATTGAGTTCAAAGCCACTGGCGCTCCATAAAGACCCACTGACATCTCTCTCAAATAGAATTTCACATCTCCGGGCACGGGATTGTATATTATTAAATACCAGGGGAGGACGGCCCCTAAAAGCCCGATTAAAAATAGGATGGGGGGAAGTGGTTTTATCCTTTTTCCTTTTTCGTAGAGGTCTTCGCAGGCCATAAGGATCAGGACTCCCAGTCCCACAGGGAGGATAA
>JBARPA010000107.1:0-2625 GCA_049642665.1 Candidatus Zixiibacteriota bacterium | reverse complement strand
TCTTTACCCTCTTCAGGTTTTTCCTCGCCCACTACTTCAGGTTCGGCTGCCTCTTCCTCAGCCACCTTAACCTCCGGCTCCTTATATACACTTGGCGGAACCACGCTTACCACAGAACCCTCTAAATCAGTCAGAATGGTTGCCTTATCCAGGTGAATGTTTTTAACATGGACAGCGTCACCGATTTTAAGATTGCTCACATTCACCTCCACCCTCTCCGGAATATCGCCCGGCAGACACTCTATCTCCAGCTCCCTGATGTTGTGCTGAATTATACCCCCTTCCTCTACCCCCGCTGCTGCACCAACTAAATGTACAGGAATGGATAGAGTGATCTTTTTCTCCATGGATATGTGTTGAAAATCGATATGCAGGATCTTCCCCCATACAGGATCATGCTGAATCTCACGAATCAGGACCTTTTTACCCTTGGAACTGTCATCATCGATTTTCAAGGTAAGGATTACACTTTCCGATGCACCCGATCTTAACAGCTTTAGAAAGGTTTTCTCCTCCACCTCCAGGGGAATGGCTTTCTCATCCGCGCCATAGATCACGGCCGGGATCATACCGTTTCTTCTTAGTTTTTTTACTGCTTGAGTTCCCTTTTTATCCCTGGTTTTTGCCTGCAAAGAAATCTCTCTCATGTGCTTTTACTCCTTATAAAATCATTCAAACAAAATGCTCACCGATTCTTCATTATGTATACGTTTAATGGCCTCACCAAATAGATGGGATACTGTAATAACCTCAAATTTATTTGTGAGGCTTTTTCCCTCTGTGAGAATAGTATCTGCCACCACCACCTTCTGGATAAGTGATTCCTCTATCAACTTGATGGCATTTCCGGAGAGTACCGCATGGGTGCATAAGGCTATAATGCCTATGGCTCCCTTCTTTGACAGGGCCTGAGCAGCCTGGGTTAAGGTTCCTGCGGTATCCACCATGTCATCCCGGATAATGGCATTCTTCCCCTCCACCTCTCCAATAATATTCAGGATCTCTGCTTGATTGGCGGCAGGTCTTCTTTTATCCAGAACAGCTAAAGGAGCTTGGATCTTTTTAGCGAAAGCTCTTACCATCTTGGTGCTCCCGATGTCTGCTATTGCCACCGGGTCCTTTAATTCGTGTTTAGATAGGTATTCATAGAAAACCGGATTGGAGAAAAGGTGATCGGTGGGAATATCGAAAAATCCCTGAATCTGAGCGGCATGCAGATCCATGGTCAGAACCCTATCCGCGCCGGATTTAACAATCAGATTAGCTACCAGTTTGGCAGTGATGGGAACCCGGGGCTGATCCTTCCTATCCTGCCGGGCATAACCGAAGTAGGGAATAACTGCGGTGATCCTTTGAGCTGAAGCGCGAAAAGCTGCATCTATAAGGATCAAAAGCTCCAGAAGGTTCTCCGCAGGCACATTAGTGGATTGAATTATGAAAACATCTGTGCCCCGGATGTTTTCATTTATCTTCACTCCTATCTCCCCATCGGAGAACCGGTATGTCTCGGCATCGCACAAAGGCACCTTCAAACAATCGCTGATTTTTTTTGCCAGTGCCCTGTTGGAGTTACCGGTAATTAGCTTTATCCTCTCATTCATAATCTCTCCTATTTTTGGAATCTATATAATATAAATAATAAATCTTTTGTAAAGCTTTTTTTCCCTTTTTTATGGATATCCACAAGTTCTTAGTTGAAATTGAATGGAGAGCAAACCCTGGGTTTGCCAAAAATTACTCTACTTGTAAGCTAATAATTCAGAAAAAGTAAATTTTAAACCGCTACTCCCCAGAATCAGGAAGAAACTACAGAAAACTCACATAAAATTAAGAAATTATCGAACGATAACCATTTTTCTGGTCTGTGTATATTGGTAGGTTTTCAATCGATAAAAATATACCCCGCTTGCCACTTCCATTCCTTTATCATCCTCCCCGTTCCACACAATCGACCAGTGACCGGACGGCAGTGCCTCATCCAGCAATTTCTTCACCCTTCTTCCCGTGATATCGTATATCCCCAGCCTGACCTGAGCTCCCTCTGACATAGAAAATTCTATTTTGGTGGAGGGATTAAAAGGATTGGGATAGTTCTGGTATAAAACAAACTTCTCGGGAAGATTTTCCGGCTTTTTTTCCTCCCTCACCCCGGTGGTTTCAGATAATATGGTGAAGAAACCATCACTTAAAACTGAGATGGGATTCGCAACCTTGCTGGATACCCGGATCAAGCAGGAATCAGAGGGGGGGTTGGGAACCGGAGACCAGAGATACTCCCCATCATTGGGCGTGCTGGCAACAACAGTGCTCCAGATTTTGCCGGCATCTGCGGAATATTCAATCATCACACTGTCTGAGGTTTGGGTAGCTTGTACTAATTCTCCATATTTAAATTCCACACTGGGCTGACCACCCTGAGGATCAGAGAAATTCACCGGAGGGATAGGATAGTTATCTGTCCGGCGAAACGAATCAATCACTACAGTATCATTTACGTTCCAGTCACAATGAGATGACCATTCAATTAGTTTTTCATCGCCTCCATACCAGACTTCTCCCCCATTTGGCTGGATCAGATCGATTTTCCCTATGCTGAAGTGTATTGTCGCCAAGAGTTCGTCGTCT
>JBARPA010000106.1:0-3862 GCA_049642665.1 Candidatus Zixiibacteriota bacterium | reverse complement strand
TGATATTGCTTAGTTGATCCAATCTGAAAGGTTTGTTCAGAACAAAATCCACCCCGTAATCCTCAAGCATCTGCTTTTCCGGAGGCTCTGTCCATTCGGTGAGAAGAATCACCGGAACGTCAGGTTTCAGTCTTTTCACTTCCCTGGAAACTTCACAGCCCGAAACCTGGGGCATGTCCAGTTCAGCGATCACCAGATCGAAATTATCTTTCTCGAAAATTTTCAATCCATCTTCACTGTTTGAGGCAAGCTCTAGATGATAATCCAGGCTTTTAGACATATCCTCGAGAAGGTCCCTGATAACTTGTTGATCATCTATAGCCAGAATTCTCAATTTTTTAGCCTTCATTTCCTCTTTTTCCCCTTCCGGAATCTTTTCCTCAACCTGAGGATAAGATTCAACTTTCGCTCCTATGATTTTACTTAATCGGGAGATTAGCTTTTCAATTCGCTTTAATCTTTCCGAGAATACATGGGGATCTGTTTTCCCTTTTTGAACCTCGTCCGAAAGCAATTGAGTTTTTTCGGATAACACAACTAAATCATTTTTCATTTCATCAAGAAATTCCAGAGAAACTGGTGTTTTTTTTGTTTTCTCCATCGATTCAGATAATCTGTGGTGAAAAAGAACAAATGAGGTGAAACTGGCTAAAGATCTTGCCAAATCTATCTCTATATCAGTGGTGGTGGGGCTGTATTCCCTGAACTCAAAGGATATAACGCCCGGAGTTTGATTCTGAATGTTAAGCGGAATGACCAGTACAGCTTTAATACCCTCTTCGGTGGCTTCCAGTGTTTTGAAGACGATCTCCCTTTTCTCCATTGCCTCCTTGATCTCCGCAGATTCAGAAATTTCACCCGTTTTTCCCAAAAGCTCTGGATCAGTAGAAGCTATTAAGATGGCTTTTTCATTTTCTCTGTCAATTTCGAATATATTACAGGAATCCGAATGGATCATCTCAACTCCTACTTTTGCTACCTGATTCAGGGTTTCATCTGTTTTCAATTCCGAAACTAACCTGCACAACTCCAGAAACGATCCTCTCTGAGTTTTCAACGAATCCAGTTTCTCAGATTTGATCTCGATTTCTTTTTCGTAGTTTATGTGTTGAATCATCCCTCCTATCTCCTCCCCCAGAGAAGACAAGATCAAAAGGTCCTCTTTTGTAAACTCGGTGTTGCTGAAAATTGCCAGAACCCCTAAATTCTTCTTTCTGCTTAGCAGGGGGCTACAGATCAAGGACAAAGCCTGTTCATCGCAGATCAGCTGGGTTAACTTTGTCTCCGATTGGGGGAAGGAATTCACTATTCTTGAGCTTTTGTTTTTGGCACACCAGGATATAACATCATCCTCTATCTTAAAACACTTCATCGCTTCAACCGACTCCCTGGAGAAACCGTAACTTGCGGATAAAATAAGCTCCCCACCGGATATTAAAAAGGCAGCTCCTTTCTGGGCTTTGAGAAAACCTGTTATTTCAGGAAATGCAGTATCGAAAAGATCCGATAATTCATTTTTATTCTTCAGCCCGCCTGTCAAAGACCTTTTAAATTTTTCTGTTCTTTCCTCATCCTCATCCTTCATCCTGCGTTCCAGAAGAACCGATAACCAGTTAAGCGGGCTGATCAAAACTAATATAATACCCAGTATATATAATCCCACCTTGAGGATGGTAGAGAGGTTCGTCTGACCCACGGTCAAAAATTCACTGAGATAGGGAATATTCTCGGACACATCCAGAATGCTCCCCACAAAGATAAAAAAGACCCCCCACAGAAGCTCGGTCCACCCTTTTAATTCCAGACCGGAAGCTCTGGCTCTGAACCTGTCCAGGAAAACCCAGAGAAAAAATAACACCAAGCAGAAGGCAAACTCAATCAAAACCTGCATTCTAAAATCCTTTCCGCCTTCCTGGCTGGCGAAAAATCCTCAAAACTTTCGTTTTCAAGAATAAAACTATTACTGTTAATATCAATTTACAAAAAAATTGGCTAAAATCAAATGAAATCTCACTAAAATGGTGCGAAATTTCAATGATTCTAACTTTAGATATTTAAGATAGTTACAATTGAGTGTTTGATTTGAAGCTTTAAGAGGAGTCGATTAATTTACCGAAAAGGGTCCAGCTGTCAACCTCACTGATCCTTACTTTCACAATTGATCCTAAAAGATTTTTATCCGAATTAACGATCACGGTTTTATTAGTTCTGGATTTCCCTTTCCATAAATTTCTGTCCCTTTTACTCCTGTCATCCACCAAGACCTCTTCTACTTGACCGATAAGTTTTTGATTTTTCTTTTTAGAGATCTCCTTTTGGAGTTCAATAAGAACCTTCAGTCTTCTCAACTTCTCATCCAGTGGTACATCATCCTCAAATAAACCAGCTTTGGTCCTCTCCCTGGGAGAGTATCTGAACATAAATGAGGAATCAAACTCGATCTTTTGCACCATCTTTAAAGTTTCCTCAAAGTCAGCTGCTCTCTCCCCAGGAAATCCAACAATCAGATCAGTGGTAAGACTCAGATGGGGAATCCTATCCTTTGCTTTCTCCACCAATCTCAGGTAATCCTCAGCTAAATAGCCCCGGTTCATCTTTTTCAGGATTTTAGTGGAACCTGACTGCAGAGGAAGATGCAGGTGTTCGCAAACCTTGGGCAGGGATGCCATTTTATCAATCAATTTATCTGAAAGATCCTTAGGATGGGAGGTCATAAAGCGAATCCTTTGAATTCCGGTTTTATCATTAACCAGATTCAAAAGATCGGGAAAATCAAATCTATTGTCCTGGTATGAGTTCACATTCTGACCTATCAGAGAAACCTCCAGGCTTCCTGTCTCAGTCAAACATTGAACTTCCTTCAGAATCTCCTCTTTTTTTCTGTGTATTTCTCTTCCTCGCACATAGGGAACAATACAGTAGGAACAGAAGTTATCACACCCTCTGGAGATGGCAACAAAAGAAGTATATCTATTCTTCCTCACGGGTAATAGATCATCAAAAATAACCTCTTCCTCATCAATAGCTATTTTGGGTAATTCATCCTTGCTTTTCAAAAAATTTAGTAGGTTGAAAAACTGGGAAGTCCCTAAAACTAAATCCAGATATGGAGCTTTTTCTAAAGCCTCTTTTCCCATCTCCTGAGCCATACAGCCAGCCAGGATCAATCTCACCTCAGGGTTTTTCATCTTGAAGTCATACAACTGGGTCAACCTGCCCCAAGCTCTGTTTTCAGCAGTTTCCCTGACACAGCAGGTATTCAGGATAATAACAGAAGCATCCTTGGGTTGATCGGTTAGCTCACAGCCATTGTTGATAAGTATGGCTTTAAGCCTCTCCGAATCGTAGACATTCATCTGGCAGCCGAATGTCTGGATAAAGACTTTTTCTTTCATCTCAAAATAAGAATACGCAAGCAAACCAGATTTGTCAAGAAATGTAGGGTGAAGATACCACGTAGGGGCGGATCTCTGCGTCCGCCCGTCTCGAAAACGCGTAGGGGCGGAGTTTATCTCCGCCCTGTTGGTAGATGGTTGTTTGGTTATTAGTAGGTCAGGAGCCCCGTGCTCCTGACACTATTCTGCATTCATTGGAGTGTCAAGCTTTAGCTTGACCTTTAAGTTATTAAAAAGATAAACATGTGGTGAACCTGCCTGCCCGGCCAGGGAAGGTTCACACTCCAATTATTTACTTGCCCCACCTTGAGGGCAAGGTGGGGCTACGTAGTTTTTTTTGAACACGGTAACACAGGTTGTCCCAACCTGTGTTATAAACGCACACCTTAGGGACAAGGTGTGCTACCGTATATGGTCAGGCTAAAAACATGGCTGAGGCGTCCTGCAAAAAATGAGCCATGATGCAC
>JBARPA010000105.1:0-5562 GCA_049642665.1 Candidatus Zixiibacteriota bacterium | reverse complement strand
GCCCAAGCGATGTACTATGCGGCTAATATGGGTGCCACCGCAGTCAACTGCTCATGGGGTTCATCCAATTCGGGCGGTCTGGCTGACGCTGTGGATTACGCCATATCCCAGGGCGTTCTCGTTGTTGCTGCTGCGGGTAATGCCAACAGCGAAACTTTTGACTATCTAGGAGGCAGAACTGACGTGATGGATGTGGCTGCCACAGACTCCTTTGACGTCAGGGCTTCTTTCTCCAACTATGGAACCTGGGTCGAGGTCTCGGCTCCTGGAGTCGACGTCTTGAGCACTTTTCACAGCTACGATGATCCGGCCAACGATTACATTGCCATGATTAGCGGAACCTCGCAGGCGTGCCCTCATGTGGTGGGACTGGCTGCGCTTCTAAAGTCCTATGAGCCAACCTTGAGCAGCTCGGACATCTGGAACTACATAGTCAACTACGCCGATCCCATAGATCACCTCAATCCAGGATACGAGGGTAAACTGGGCTCAGGCAGAATAAATGCGTACGTATCCTTGAGTGAAGTAGGAGAACCTCCACCTCCAGATACCATTCCGCCTGCAGACGTAACGGACCTTTCTGCTTCTACCGGCAGCTCCAATGGAACGGTTGATTTAACCTGGACTGCTCCGGGTGATGATGGAAACACTGGGACAGCTGCCACCTACGACGTTCGTTACCAGTTAGCTACTCTTGGTCCTTTGGATACTGAAGTAGAGTGGAGCGCTGCTTCACAGGCCACAGGCGAGCCTGCTCCGCAATCTGCTGGGTCGACTGAGAATTTCACAGTTGGCGGATTGACTCCTGGCACTGCTTACTATTTTGCCCTCAAAACAGCTGATGAGGTGCCCAACTGGTCCGGTCTCTCAAATACCGATTTCGCCACTGCTGCCGAAATTTCCGATCAACCGATGTTTGTGGAGTTGATTGCTATGCGTCTTACAACCGCAGGCATCAATGTGACGGCTTACGCCAAGCCTCAGGTAGTGGAGGATGACACGGGCAATCCTGCTCTGGAAAGTGTCACAATCTATGGACACTGGTATGGTGCCACTTCGGACGTGGATCAGTGCATAACTGGGCTGGATGGAACCTGCGAAGTTGCATCTAATAAGGTAAAAAATCCTTCCCAGGATTTCTGCTTCCAGGTGGATAGTTTGAAAAAGACCAGCTACTATTGGGATGATACCAAGGGCGTAACCTACAACTGCATTAGCCCAGGTGCGGGCAAGCACGCAGAGCTTGTTTCTGAATTCTCAGCCCAGAACTATCCAAATCCGTTCAACCCGGCCACTGAATTTTCCCTTAGCTTGCCCCAAGATGCTCATGTGAGCTTTATTATCTATAATGTCATGGGCCAGAAGGTCAGGACTCTGGCCGATGATTATTTCCATGCCGGCACCCATACTATAAGATGGGACGGGACCAACGAATCTGGCGAAACCGTTTCAAGCGGCATTTATTTCTATCGGGTGGTAGCCGCAGATAAGATAATCACCAAGAAGATGATCCTGATGAAGTAGTGAAAACAGACATTAGAGGATAAAAAGAGCCCCGCCTCTGGTGGGGCTCTTTTATTTTGAGAAGAATCGAACCTGAATGCTTTTTGTAAATTCTCTTTTTCCTAAGTAGACAAAAGCTATTTTGTAATTTTGAAATAAATTCTGAGTTCTAACTATAAAAGTTGTTTTTGGCCATTCTCATTATTTGATTCAAAAGGTTTCTGTTTCTTGTCTGGCTCTGATCAACAGCTGGTTTTCTCTTGAATAGACTTGTATTGTGCCACAGAGACCGTTTCAAATGAAAGAGAAAAGGTTTATGTGCTCGAACAAAAAAAACTCTTCTGGGAGAATTAGTTTCCTGAGTGTGAAACTGGCTTCGCATATGGTGTGGAATGTTTGAAAATAAGAATAATCCTTAATTTATCCCCACCAGAATAGTTTTTCTTGACATATTAGCCTCAGGAGCATATATTAAATATCAATGGTGCATATATTAGATATGCCTCTGAGTCTTGCTGGATTGTCTTCGCTACCCTAACGATGATTTCTTTTTTTTATTTATGTATCTACTTTTCTGGATGACCAAATGATAGAATTCTTAACTATAAGTGCCCAGTTAACATTTTAGAGGAGGTGATGCCCGAGCCTGGGATCAAAAATTGGGTACCAAAACATGATAGATTAAGGCTGGAGGAGGTGATTCGTCTTAATCGGGGTAGTGAAAATTGGATAACAGAATAGCCGGACATTCTTGTGAATACTCACCAGGTGTGAGTGATCTAAGCCCAAACACGTAAACACAGAAAGGACAATATCATGTCGAAAAAAATGATCGCCATTTTGGTTTTAGCACTAATCTTTGTTTTCGCCTCGCAGGCGATAGCCGAAGAGATCGGCAAGTTCTTCATTAAGCCGAACAGACTAAATGTTGGCAGGAGCGCAGGGCTGAGTTTCAACATTCACCTTTTTCCCATCCAGCCAATGAACGTTTCAGTGGGTGATCCGGCTGAAGTCTTTGTAGATGTGGATAAAAGCGGTACCTTTGATGCTGATGAAGTCTATGCAGCTACAGTCCACTGTACTGATGTAGATGGTCAAGCCAACGACATCGGGGTTAATGTCTATTGCTTAGATTTAGAGGACAACGATCCAAACGTGGTTATTTACAGTATCAACGGCATCCCGGTTTCAGACACATCTGGTAATGACATACTACTCTATCTCGATACATTTGTCAAAAAAGGCTCTAAGAAATTCAAAAAATCTATCCCTGACCCTGATCCAAGTTCTAATTGAGTTCCCAGGTCATTGACTGCAACGCATCATCCGACAAATTCACTTTGAATCAGAAATATCCCAATCCATTCAATTCTGCAACTGAGTTTTCCCTTAGCTTGCCTGCTGATACAAAAGTAAAGTTTGGGATCTATAATGTCATTGGTCAGAAGGCTAAAACTTTGTTGGATGATTAGAAGAGCACTGGAACTTACACCATAAGCTGGGATGGAACTAGTGAGAATGGCAATGTGGTGTCTAGTGTTATTTACTTCTACCGTTTATTTGCAGGGGACAATGTAGTTACCAGGAAGATGATTCTGATGAAGTAATCCTCTTTCGGATAACGGATTAAAAAACCGTCCTCCCCGCCACAGGTGGGGGCGGTTTTTTTATTGACTTAATACAAATTTAAGTTTAAATTTCAAAGTGCAAAATGCAAAAATAAATTCTTGTTTAATCTGTAATTCTTAAGTAGTTAAGATTTAGTTTTAGTAATAGACATTTAAAGCAAGATGAATCTGCCCAACAAGTTAACTCTATTGAGGATTTTGCTTTCGCCAGTTTTTATGGCGTTTTTCTTGATAGATAATGTCTATTCCAGATATTTTGCCACTTTTATTTTTCTTATCGCAGCTTTAACGGATGTCTATGATGGGTACTTGGCTCGCAAAACCGGAGTGGTTACCGGTTTCGGCAAGTTTATGGACCCTCTGGCGGATAAGATATTAACCGCCACTGCCTTCATCTCCTTTGTGGCATTAGGCTATGTTAAAGCCTGGATGATTTTGATCATAATCGTAAGAGAGTTTTTTATAACCGGTTTGAGAACCATCGCGGCTTACAAGGGGATCGTTATTATGCCCTCCTTTATGTCCCAGTTAAAGACTGCCACCCAGATGGTGGTGATAGTTATCATTTTGCTGTATACCAATATAGCCACCACCATAACCCAGATGGGGCACAACTCGCCCTTTTTCCATAATCCCTGGGTTTTCAGAATCTTCGATGGAATGGTTTTTATAGCCTTGGCCTTAACTGTGGGAACCGGAATAGATTATCTGGTTAAAAGCGTGTCCATTCTAAAAGGGGTTTTAAAGTAGAAATTCTAAAAAATGTCTGTTAATAAATTTTTAATTAAGTTTTTTTCCACTCTTTTTTTCTCGGGCTATTCCCCAATCGCTCCCGGTACCTGCGGGAGCCTGGTTACCATACTTTTGGCCTGGTTTCTGATCCCTGAGGGAAATCTATTTCTTCTCATCATAACTTTAATCTGGCTTTTTATCGCCCTTTTTATTGGCAGAGAGGCCGAAAAGCTTTTTGGCCACGATGCCGGGAAAATAAATATCGACGAATCGGCCGGGATGCTTTTAAGCCTCCTCTGGGTGCCTAAGAAATTTATTTTATACGGGGTTGCTTTTTTGCTCTTCAGATTGTATGATATAATAAAACCTCCTCCCCTCAGAGGGCTGGAGAAAATAGAAGGTTACGGAGTCACCTTGGATGATGTGCTGGCGGGTTTGTATGCTAACCTGACCTTGCAGATACTTTTAGCACTAAAGGTGTTCTCATAAGGAACAAGGATGAAAGCTGAGGTCATAACCATAGGGGATGAGATCCTTTTGGGGCAGACCATTGATACCAACTCGGCTTTTATCTCCCGGGAGTTGAGCCAGCTGGGAATCGATGTCAACTATAAGACCAGCGTGGGGGATGATATACAGACCATCTCGGAGGCTTTGACCACAGGACTTTCCCGGGCTGATCTGGTCATAACCACGGGTGGATTGGGTCCCACCAATGATGACATCACTAAAAAAGCCATTGTGAAGGTTTTTAAAAGAAACCTTGTTTTCCACGAGGAGATTTTGAAGAAGGTGGAGGAGGGCTTCAGAAAAAGGGGAATGGAAATGCCCAAGATCAATCAGAACCAGGCACTTCAACCCCAGGGGTCTAAAGCTCTACCCAATCAATTCGGTTCTGCTCCGGGAATATTCATCCAGGAGAAAGATAAAATCTTTTTTGCCCTACCCGGCGTGCCTCTGGAGATGAGGTCCATTATGGAAAATGACGTCCTGCCCCTTCTGCAGAGGGTCTCGGAGGTTAAAGTGTTTCAGAGGAAACTGAGAACAACAGATATGCCCGAGTCTTTAATTTACGAGATGATCGAGCCTATAATTAATAACCGCCCTGAAGTTAAAGTTGCTTTTCTGCCAGGTTTTCTGGGAGTGGATATAAGGCTTAATTCAGAATCTCAAGAAAAACTTGAGGGGATGGAAAATAATATAAAAGAAGTCCTGGGAAATTCTATCTATGGGGAAGACGATATTTCCTTGGAAGAGGTTGTAGGCAAGTTATTGAAGGATAAGGGGAAGACCATTTCGGTGGCGGAGTCCTGTACTGGCGGGTTAATCGGCAAAAGATTTACCAATGTCTCCGGAAGCTCTGAATATTTTGAAAGGGGCGTGGTATCTTACAGTAACCAGGCCAAGATGGAGATTTTGAAAGTTCCTCAGGATATGATCGAAAAACATGGAGCTGTTTCCGAGCAGGTGGCCATACTTATGGCTGAGGGAATAAGGAAAATATCCAGAACCGATTACGGTTTATCAGTTACCGGAATCGCTGGACCAACTGGCGGAACTGAGGAAAAACCCGTGGGCCTAGTCTGGATAGGATTCGCTCATGAGAACGATTCCTTTGCCCAGAAGTTTTTATTCGGAGAGGACAGGGAAACCAACCGACAAAGAGCTGCCCAGGCAGCTTTGAATTTAGTCAGATTGT